>JAFTHJ010000032.1 GCA_017457465.1 Clostridia bacterium
ATAGGTATCTCTCGCGCTATGTCCCGTGGCGAGAATGAGCGCAGAGCATTCTATCTCGCCCTTTGTGGTAAGCGCTGTAAGGGGACCGTCCTTATTTTCCCTGATACCGTCAAGGCGGCATCTGTATATAACCTCTCCGCCCATTTTTTCTATATGAGAGAGCATTCTGTCGACAACGTCGACAAGAACATCGGTTCCTATATGAGGCTTTGCCGCTGTCTTTATAGCCTCGGGGGCGCCGAATTCACAGAATCTTGATAAGACATAGGATATCTTGCTGTCGTTTAACCTCGTCATAAGCTTTCCGTCGGAAAAGGTTCCCGCCCCTCCCGCGCCGAACTGGATATTGCTCTCACAGTCAAGCTCACCAAGCTCGATAAATCTGTTGTTTATCTCGCATCGCCGAGAGACACAGTCGCCCCTATCTATTATTATCGGGCTGTATCCGTTCTCGGCAAGAAGCAGCGCCGCAAAAAGTCCCGCAGGGCCCATACCGACCACGAGCGGACGGCTACGCATTACCTCGTCTCCTATCCTCGGCACGACCGAATCCTCGGAGATGACCTTTATCCCACGCTTCGCAAGACGCTCCGCGTCGATTCCGAGGGCCTCCTCCGAATATGCCGCGACAGAATACACCAGCCTTATATCGTTCTTCTTTCTGGCGTCAACACTTCGCTTGTATATACGAAAACGAAGCCGTGCAGGGTTTATCCCTGCACGCCTCGCTTCAGACGCCGCTATTCCGAACGCTTCGCTCTCGTCAGCCTCAAGTGAGAGACTTATTCCCGAGAAGAGTAAGCCCTCGGCAGCTCCGATAAATTTATTTTTCATTTACAGACACTACCTTCACGCTTACGCTCTCAACACTGAAAGTCATATACAGAGAGGAAAGCTGCTTCTCGTTTTCACCGTATATCTTGATATCCGAGGATATGACAGTCTCACCCACCGAATAATCATCCGAATGAGGAATTTCAACTATCGCCTTTTCTATCGACTCAACATAGGATTTGGGGCCGCTTATCTCAATGTGTGTTATATCGGAAGCAAATCCAATATTTTCGTGTTGACGGGAGTATATCGGAACGCTTACCGTCTCAAGACTGTCAACATGAATATTTATCGTCTTGGGAGAGACCTCCATAACGCTTACTGCCGTCGTCGGTGTTTCAACCGCCACGCTGACAGCGGCGCTTCCCGCTTCCTTTATAGTCGAAACGTCTATGTAGGCTCTGAAATCCTGCTCACTGAATTTCTGAACATCGGATTTCTTTCCCTGAATAGTCACGCTCACAGGCACCTCGGGAACACCGAAAACGGTAAATCCGCGCTCATCAAGCAATTTATCCTCGTTTATAACCTCAATGGCGATACTGAAGGTCTTTGTGTAGTTGCTGTTCTGGGTATTCATAACGTAAACCCAAATGAAGAACGACGCAAGTAGACACAAAATAAACGCCAGAATGTTGAGCTTCTTATTCTTTTTTATCACGTAGGAGCCGCCCTCGCCAACCGACTGCTCCTGTTGCTTATCTTTGTTCATAAAGGATATCCCCCTTTCCCCGAGCCTTAAAAATCACTTGCTCTCTTTGCGGTGCTTCTTCTGCTCAGTCTGATGCTGTGGAGCGAGAAGCGTATTCAGCTCCTGCGTGAGCGTCCTGTAATTATAATTTCTCTTGAGATTTCCGTTGACCGATACCGATATAGTACCCGTCTCCTCGGATATAACTATAACCACCGCGTCGCTTATCTCGGTAAGACCGATAGCCGCCCTGTGTCGCGTACCTAAATCCTTGTCTATATCGTAATTGGTAGACAGAGGCAGGAAGCAACCCGCAGCGTAAACTCTTCCGTCACGGATTATGGTCGCTCCGTCGTGAAGAGGTGCTTTGTTGAAGAAAATATTTCGGAGTATATAAGGCGACACAGCCGCGTCTATTATAACTCCCGACTTTATATACTCACCGAGCTTGGTCGTTCTCTCGAGCACTATGAGCGCCCCCACCTTGTCACGCGAGAGGTCACTCGCCGCGTTGCATATTCCCTCTATCTGGGAGTTGAGCGCCGCAAGTTTACCCGATTCGGACGTAATGTTCTTCAGTCCCGAGAACGGTGTTCCGCCCACCTTTTCGAGTGCCGCTCTCATTTCGGGCTGGAATACGATGAGTATCGCGATAATTCCAACCTGAAGGAAGTTATCAAATATGAAGTTCAGGGCGTACATATTGAGCGCCGAGCTGAGGAAAAAGAGCGCGACTATAAGAATCAGACCGAGAGCGAGCTTACCTGCCCGTCTGTCTCTGATAAAGCTGTAAACATAATACAAAATCAGCGCGAGAATGATGATATCAAGAAAGTCGGTCAAGCGCATATTCTTCACCGTATCTACGATATATTCCTTAAAAAAAGCCGCTAAATAATTCCAGATTTCCTGCATATTGCTTCCTTTCCCGAAAGTCGTAACGCGATATTTGCCGTTCAAAATACCGACAAAACCCCATTTTTGAATACATACATCTTAATTATATCATATTTCTTTCTCCATTTCAATATTTTTTAGCTTATTCCCAATATTTTTTCCTTCCTCTTTTGCAACAATTTTGTCGGATTTTTTTGTTAAATATGTCAAAATTTATTTACACCTCTTTACAAAGTGGCAGTTGGTGTGTTATAATAATAGTAATTTTTTGATATTTGATAAATAAATCCCCGAAAGGAGTATTATTGATGAACGGTAATACGATTCAGATTCTTGTCGCCATGATAATTTATATGGCAGCTGTCATCGCGATTGGAATCATTTTTGCAAAGAGAGCAAACAAAAATTCAGAGAACTATTTTCTCGGAGGACGTTCGCTCGGTCCTTGGGTTACGGCGATGAGTGCCGAGGCGTCGGATATGAGCGGATGGCTGCTTATGGGTCTTCCGGGTGTCGCTTACTGGTGCGGACTCGCTGATGCCGCGTGGACGGCTATAGGTCTCGCCATCGGTACATACCTCAACTGGCTCATAGTTTCAAAGCGTCTGCGCCGTTACAGTGTCCGCGCGAACAACGCTATCACCCTCCCCGAATTCTTCTCAAACAGATTTCGTGAGAAGAAAAAGCTGATTCTGACGATATCGGCTATATTCATTCTGATATTCTTCACGGTTTATGCGGCAAGTTGCCTCGTTACCTGCGGTAAGCTTTTCTCCACCCTTTTCTTCGGTGGAAATCATTACCAGCTTATGCTGATAATCGGTGCGCTTTTCGTTCTGCTCTACACTATTCTCGGCGGCTTCCTTGCTGAAAGCGCGTCCGACTTTATGCAGAGTATAGTAATGGTAATCGCTCTTTCGGTTGTCGTTATAATAGGTCTCGTACACGCGGGAGGTATCGGCGCGGTAGTTGATAACGCGCAGAGTATTCCCGGATTTCTTGAGTTCTTCGGACTCGCTTCTCCCACACTCAACGAGGCAGGAGAGCAGGTAGTGGTAAACGGCGCCCCCATATTCGGCGAGGCTCTGCCCTACAGTATAC
>JAFTHJ010000033.1 GCA_017457465.1 Clostridia bacterium
ATCTTCATTTCAAGCTCGGAATCGGGCTCGTTCTTCTTGCAGGATGCAAGGGGAAGGGCGACGAGGATGAGTGCCAGAAGCACAAGTGTGATTTTTTTGAGTGTGTTTTTCATTTTTGTTTTTTCCTTTCTTGGGTTTGTTTATTATATTTTGCCGATTTATAAATGTAAATCAGCGGAAATATTTTTCAAGCATAGCTTGTTTGTCCTTGATTATTATTATTTTATCCTGTTTTTCGATAAATCCCTCGGCTTCGAGCTTATCAAAGGCTCTGTAAAGAGAGGCTCTGGCAATGTCTAGCATATCAGCCAGTGCGCTTATCGAGACATCAGCCGAGTAAATTCCGTCCGATTCGTTATCTGCGAGGAAGAGCGAGAGCCGTCTCTCTGCGCACCCCGCGGTGAAGGAATTTATCTTTTTATTGAGATACACTATCCTGTTACTCAAAAACTCCATAAATCCCACCGTTGCCGCGCGGTCGTTCTCAATCAGGGCACGAACCGCAGCCGCGTTGATAAAGAGGACGCTGCACGTAGTTTTTGCCTTTACGATAGTGGGGAAGGGTGCTTCTGCCGAATATAGTGTTGCGATTCCAAAAATCGCACCCGCAGAGACGGTTTTCAAAAGCACGTTTCTTCCGCAATCTGCCGAGCTTACAGTTGCCGTTCCATCAATAATTATGCTCACGGGAATCTCTTTTTGCTCGGGGGAGCATATGTCGTCACCCGCACTGAAATGGCGGACATCAAGCTTATCCTCTGTGATAAATTTACGGATGTTTTCCTCGGAGGCATTCTTGAAGATGACATTATTCTTCAATTTTGGATACTTTTCTAAAATATTCACGCTTAATCTCTCCTCAAAACTGTCTCAAATGAGACAATTGTATTGTATCATATTGTGAAATATATGTCAATAGTATTTCATCAAAAAATGTAAATAAATTGTTAACAATGCTTGGGTGACCTTTAACCGATTCCGTAAAGCGTGTATAATATATCTTTAGAGCTTATATTAAAAGAAATGTACATAAACACAGTAAGAAGATTAATTTACTTTTGCTTTCGGATGTTATATAATTTGCTCGTCACGAAAATATTTTATATTCAAAGGAGAGGCTATGACACTTGTATCTTTGGCGGCGGGAATGGGTTCTCGCTACGGAGGACACAAGCAGATAGATCCCATTACCAAAAATGGAGAATTTATAATTGATTTCTCGGTTTTCGATGCTATCAGATGCGGATTTGATAAGGTAGTGTTCGTTATAAAAGAGGAAAACCTTGAGGCGTTCAGAGAGAGCGTTGGCAAGAGATTTGAGGACAAGATAGAGGTCAAATACGTGTTCCAGAAGCTCGATGACCTGCCCGAGGGCTTCAGTGTTCCCGAGGGTAGAGTGAAGCCGTGGGGAACAGCTCACGCTCTGCTTGCGGCAAGAAATGAGGTCAAGGATGCGTTTGCGGTCATCAATGCCGACGATTTCTACGGATACAACGCATATAAGCTTTTGGCGGAGCATTTCGCAAACGGCGAAAAGAGCGGAGATTACTGTATGGTAGGATATGTTCTCTCAAACACGCTTACCGAAAACGGTACTGTTTCAAGAGGAGTTTGCGTTACCGACGAGTTGGGCGTACTTACCGAGGTAAATGAAAGAACGAAGATAGAGAAGCAGGGGGATATCGCCGTTTCGGTCGAGAGTGACGGAACGTATGAGATACCGCTTGATGCTATAGTATCTATGAACTGCTGGGGCTTTACTCCCGATATATTCGAGGGTGTTTATGCGGGATTCGCGAAATTCCTTTCGCAGCCTCACGCGGATGAGATGAAGTGCGAATATTACCTTCCTTTCGCGGTAACCGAGCTTATGGAAGCGGGAAAATGTAGCGTTAAGGTATACCGTTCCGAGGATTCCTGGTACGGTGTGACATACGCGGAGGATAAGGAAAAGGTAAAGACGAGCATTGCCGCGCTTATGGACGGTAAGATATATCCCGAAAAATTAAGCTGATTAGCTGATTATATATTAAACATTTAAGGAGATAACAATGGCAATTATTATAACAGGCGGAGCAGGATACATAGGAACTCACGCGATGGTTGAATTTTTAAATGCGGGTAGGGAGGTTGTTTGTGTTGACAACTTCAGCAACAGTAAGCCCTGCGCTCTTGAGAGAGTAAAGCAGATAACGGGCAAGGATTTCAAGAGCTACGAGGTAGACCTTCTTGATTACGACGCGCTTGAAAAGGTATTTCTTGAGAACAAGATAGAGAGCTGTATTCATTTTGCGGGACTCAAGGCTGTCGGAGAGTCCTGTGAGAAGCCTCTGCTTTATTATCACAACAACCTTACGGGTACATTTAATCTTTGCGCACTTCTGCAGAAGTATGGGGCAAAGAAAATTGTTTTCAGCTCCTCGGCAACCGTTTACGGAAAACCCGCAAGTGTTCCGATAACAGAGGATTTCCCTCTCTCTACCACTAACCCCTACGGTGAGACAAAGCTTATGATAGAGCGTATTCTGAAGGACCTTCACGCGGCTGATAACGAGTGGAGTGTTTCGATTCTTCGCTATTTCAACCCCATAGGAGCGCACAAGAGCGGACTTATCGGAGAGGACCCCAAGGGTATTCCGAACAATCTGCTTCCTTATGTTGCTCAAGTAGCAACAGGTAAGCGTCCCTATCTCTCGGTGTTCGGAGACGATTACAACACTCACGACGGTACGGGCGTGAGAGATTATATCCACGTTGTTGACCTTGCGAAGGCGCATCTGAAGGCTATTGAGAGAGCCGAGAAGGTGAATGGCGTTGAGTATTTCAATGTAGGAACAGGAGTAGGCTATTCGGTGCTTGATATCGTCAAGGCATACGAGGCGGCAACAGGCGCGAAGGTTCCTTATAAGATAGTTCCCAGACGCCCCGGTGACATAGACGAGTGCTATGCAAACCCCGAGAAGGCATACCGTGTGCTTGGATGGCGCGCGGAGAACAATATTGAGGATATGTGCCGTGACTCCTACAGATGGCAGTCCAACAATCCCGATGGCTACGGAGAATAATAAACTATGAGCATAAAAAAAGAGCTTTTCGGTGTATGTGCCGACGGTGCGGAGGTATACGCGTATACTCTTTGTAACGGCGTTATGAGTGTTAAGATAATGAGCTACGGCGGCAGAATTCTCGAGATAAACGTGCCCGATAGGGACGGCGCTCTCGCTGACGTTGTGGGTGGATTTGACGACCTTGCCTCGTACGAGAATGCAGATGGATATCAGGGAGCGCTCATAGGGCGCTTTGGAAACAGAATTGCCCGAGGCGAGTTTGTGCTTAACGGTGTTAAATACAGTCTCGCTTGTAACGATGGAGACAACCATCTTCACGGCGGAAGCGTTGGATTTGATTCAAAGATATGGTCTGTTACCGAGAACGACGGAAAAGAGCCCTCTCTTGAGCTTTCTTACGTATCGGAGGACGGCGAGGAGGGGTATCCCGGCAGACTTGAGGTAACCGTTACATATAAACTGACGGCAGATAACGCTATTTCAATTAATTATAAGGCGACTGCCGATAAGGATACTCCCGTAAATCTCACAAATCACGCGTATTTTAATCTGGCGGGTTGTACCGACGGAAACATTCTCGACCACGAGCTTTATCTTGATGCCGATACCTACCTTGCTACCGACGGGGGACTTATCCCCACGGGAGAGATTTGCTCGGTTGAGGGAACGCCATTTGACTTTAGGGTAGCCAAGGAGATAGGCAGAGATTTCGGAGCTGATTTTGAGGCACTCAAAATTGCGGGAGGATACGACCATTGCCTGAATTTTGTGGGTGGCGATACGGGTAAGATAGAGCGCCGCGGAGAGCTTTACGACAGAGAGAGCGGACGCGTTATGGAGCTTTATACGAACCAGCCTTGCGTTCAGATGTATTCGGCGAACTTCCTCAAGAATGAGAAGTTCCCTATGAAGGGCGGATTCGCGCAGAGAACACAGAGCTTTGTTTGTCTTGAAACACAGCATATGCCC
>JAFTHJ010000034.1 GCA_017457465.1 Clostridia bacterium
AAAAATTGCTTTCAGCCCGAGACTTGGGCTTTCGACTACGGAGAGCCCTTTACCGACGAGGTAGCCGAGGATATCCTCTCTACCTTTGAGAATTCATCGGTACGCGGTCTTACCATACTCGGCGGTGAGCCTATGGAGCCATCCAATCAAAGAGCGCTCCTTCCGTTTCTTCGCGAGTTCAAAAAAAGATACCCGCATAAGAATCTTTGGCTCTTTACGGGCAATCTCTATGAGGAGCTTACGGGAAGACTCGGAGAGCATCCAAAATGCCTCGATATAACAAAAGATATCCTCTCGCTTGTCGATATTCTTGTCGACGGCAGATGTGAGGAGGATAAAAAGCAGCTCGGTCTGCGCTTTCGCGGATCATCCAACCAGAGAATTATTGATATGAACAAGACCCGCGCGTCGGGTGAAATAGTTATCTGGGAGGGCTGTAAGCTCGATAAATCCTATAAAAGCAACGAGGAGAAAAACTAATGAAGGTCAGAATACAAAAGCTTGATGAAAGAGCGATACTCCCCACCTACGGCACCGAGTATTCCGCCGGCGCGGATCTCTATGCGCTTACCGACGGTGAGGTAGAGATCGCTCCCCACACCACCGTTCTTCTTCACACGGGTATTGCCGTTGAGATCCCCGAGGGCTATTGCGGTCTTATCTTCGCAAGAAGCAGCCTCGGTACAAAGCGCGGTCTCGCCCCAGCCAATAAGGTAGGAGTTATCGACGCCGACTACCGAGGAGAGGTCAGGGTGGCGCTCCATAATCACTCGGATATCCCAGCCGTCATCGACAACGGCGAAAGAGTCGCTCAGCTCGCAATCGTTCCTTTCCTTAAGGCGCAGTTCGAGCTTGCCGACGAGCTTTCCGATACCGTGCGCGGAGCGGGTGGCTTTGGCTCAACCGGAACGAAATAACGCTGAAAATATACTTAACACTCCGCAAAACAATAGAGCAAGACAGGACGGTTCCATTTTCGTCGTCCGATCTTACTCTGTTTTTTGTTTTCAGCGGAAAAATTCGCTCGTGAAATAAATATCCTTTTTCGGTATGGTAAATTCCTTGCCATTCAGGTATTCAAGAGCAGTTTCTTCTCCCTTGAACGCAAAGCGGAGCTTGTATGAATACAGCGCTTGGAACTTGTAGCCTTCGGCTCTGTCGCCCCTGTTTACTCCGTATTTTCCGTCACCGATCAGGGGATGTCCGATATGCGCCATATGAGCGCGTATTTGATGCGTTCTTCCGGTGAGCAGCTCGACCTCTATAAGCGCATCCGAGCCCCTTGTCGCAATGACCTTGTATTTTGTGATTATATTTTTCGCACCCTTTGGCGGATTCTTGTCATATACACGCACCTTGTTGAGCTTCTCGTCCTTGGTGAGATATCCCGTCAGGGTAGCCTCTTTCTTCTCGGGAATACCGTGTACCGCAGCAAGATACAGCTTGTCTATTTCGCGTAGCCTTATCTTCTCGTTCAACACACGCAGCGCCTCGGCATTTTTTGCCGCAATGACGATTCCCCCCGTATGTCTGGCGATTCGGTTACACAGAGCAGGGGCAAAGCTCTGCTCGCCCT
>JAFTHJ010000002.1 GCA_017457465.1 Clostridia bacterium
ATAAGCTGTATGCGCGTGTACGGCATAACCCTCGCCTTGGGCGAGGGTTTGCGGAGCCCTACATTATATCGTTTTCTGATAAAAACAAAGGTGTCACCACAAGGGTAACACCTTTGTTTCTGGCTAATAACTATAATTATGATACAAATTATGTTCTAAAAATCGCTATATGATTTTATGCCGTTATCGATATTTCCTTATATCTCAGCCTTCAAACCTGTTAAATGTTCAAATATTTCAAGTTCATAGCAAGGAAAGTAAATGCCGAAAATTTGGCTTCCATGCTCAATCTCTAAAATGTAGTATGGTTTAAAAAAGACATTTCCTATATTATTCACCGTCATTTTATAGCGTTTGAAACTTCCCCTCCTTGGGTCTTCATCCTTATTCCACGTGGGTACAGAAATCCGTTTATTTACCGTGGTAATGACCTTCAGCTCGGATTTTGCAAAAGAATAAACGCTTTCGAGATCGACAATATGCAGTTCATCATTTGTTTCATACACTTTAACGCTCATATTCATGTACGCAGTCGTTTGCAATCCGGACGAATATGGACTGATTTTTCCGTTTTTTATTTTATATTTGAAAAGCAAAACGTCAACCTCAGCAGCATCATCTGGAACGTTCAATTCATTATGTATATTCTTAAAATCTTCATAGATTTCTTTCGATTGCTGCTCTGCGTTCTCTTCTTTTAACACCTTCTTTTCCTTGCCCTTTGAAACAAAGTGCAAAATTATCCAAAGTATTCCGCAAAGAACTCCACTCATAACCAAGATCGGCGCATTTTTTAAAGCCGTCTCAACGCCGACCTTTGCGAAAGCAGCAAGCACCGTCAAGAAAAATAGACCGCACAAATATTTAATAATTCTAAGCAACAACGGAAGCTTGCTTTTTTCAACAGTTTGCTCAAGATTTTCTTGTTTATTTTCATATTCTTCTATTTTTTGTTTTGAAGCTGTACGAGTAATGAATTCAGAGCCGTTTACTATTTCGTTGTTTTTGTCTAAGGTAACATCAATACAAAAAAGTGGTTTCATATCATGATCTAAAAATTCCATAACACTCTCCTTTTTCCTAATAGGCACATTATAACATAATATTATAAAAACCGCAATCCCTTTGTATCAGAATTGCGGTTTTTGTTTGGCGGAGAAGGAGAGATTTGAACTCTCGCGCCGGTATAACCGGCCTACACCCTTAGCAGGGGCGCCTCTTCGGCCTCTTGAGTACTTCTCCATACTCTGTAAGCCGCCGTCTAAATGAGCTTACCACAGTATTATACCCGATTTTTCCCTGTTTGTCAATACATTTTTTATTTTTTATTTAATATTATCCCGCTCTTTTGGGATAACAAAATCCACCCGAGGGTGGATTTTGTCATTTTATTCTTCAGTTTTGTTTTTTTTCTTCCTGAATACCAAAAGCTTACTGATATAATAATTCGTTATCACCACGACAACAGAGGAAATTAGCTTTGCCCATACTCTCTCGGTGATATCAAGACTTAAAACGAGCAAATTAAGTGTAAACGCGGTATATCCAAGCCACTCAAATATCTGTATCGCAATCAAGTTTATCACAACCTCAAGAAAATAGGTTCCCACTCTTGAGCCGCAAAATACCGAAAACTGCTTGAGTGTCGCCTTTTTTCCGTGCTCCGCGCTCTTGAAAACCCAAAGCTTATTGGTAAAGAAGGCAACCAAAACCCCGCTCACCCACTGTGTTGTGCTTCCCAGTATATCAAGAAGCTCTGTTGGCTCACCGTGCTCGTCGTGCATAAATCTGACTCCGATTTTCAGCGTCAGATAACACGCCAGAAGCGATACTACCGTCGTTATAACTCCGAAAAGCAAGTAAAGTATCAGCTGTTTATGCTTTGTATAAAGCGCCTTTAACCGTTTTTTCATAGCTTCTTTCCTTTTATTTTTTCAGCGTATGCCTTTGCGGCTTCCTCGGTCTTATTTTCGCCAAACACGTAATATTTTCTATCCTTCAGGTCGTTCGGCAGATATTGCTGCTCAACATAATGATAAGGATAGTCGTGCGGATATTTATATCCCTTGAACAAAGGGCTCTGCAGATGCTTCGGCACTTCCCTGCCCAGCCCCTTTTCGATATCCTCAAGCGCCGCGCCAACCGCAAGGTATGCCGAATTCGACTTCGGTGCGGTTGCGAGCATTATAGCGGCGTTGGCGAGAGGTATCTTCGCCTCGGGCATCCCCAGCTCCTTTGCCGACTCGCAGCAGGCTCTGGTTATCACTGCCGCCATAGGATAAGCCGCGCCGATATCCTCACTGGCAATTACCTGCAGTCTGCGGCAGACCGAGATAAGCTCTCCGAGCGAGAGCAGCTTCGCTACGTAAAACGCCGCGGCGTCGGGGTCCGAGCCTCTTATCGACTTTTGCAGACAGGAGAGCAGGTCGTAATGCGTATCGTCATCAAAGTTCCCTACCCTGACATTAAATCCGTCAACAATATCCTGTGTCAGTGTATCGTCAGCCGCAAAATACGCGTTCTCCAGAAGCACTATCGAGCGTCTGACATCACCGCCCGTGCTCTTTGCGATATAAAAGAGCGTTTCGTCCTCTGCCCTCTTATCGGTGCCGTTCTCTGTGTTAAGATAATCGAGAGCGCGTCGGAGCGCACGGACACCCTCATTCGGAGGAACTGGCTTGAATTCAAAAAGCGAGGAACGCGAGATTATCGCGTTATAGACATAAAAATGCGGATTTTCGGTAGTTGACGCAATAAGTGTCACTCTGCCGTCCTCGATGTATTCAAGCAGAGATTGCTGCTGCTTTTTATTAAAATACTGTATCTCGTCGAGATAGAGAAGTATCCCGCCTGTACAGAATATAGAATTCGTGCTGTTAAGTATGTTTTTGACATCGGTAAGACTTGCGGATGTGGCATTCAGCTTATGAAAAACCATATCCGACTCACGCGCGATGATTTCCGCCGCCGTAGTCTTTCCCGTTCCGGGAGGGCCGTAAAAAATCATATTTGTGATTCTTCCCGCCCCTATCATCTTTCTTATGACACCGTTTTTGCCGAACAGATGCTCCTGTCCGACAATATCGTCAAAGCTTTTCGGACGAAGCTCATCGGCAGTTCTTTTATTTATCATTTGCCGTCTCCGTTTTGTGATTATGTAAGAATATTACCGCTCGGGGAGCCGAAGCTTCCCACAAAAGAGTCAACTATCTTGAGTATTTCGGGCAGAGTGAATATAAGCACCACGAAGGCGATAATCGCGATAAGCACGACCATAGCGAAGCCGAGCCAGGTGGTTCCCTTTTTCTCAAAGCGCAGCTCTGCCGAGTATTTCTTTTCCTCGGGTATATAGAAGTGGTCTTCGTCGGCGTTGACTGAATACGGAGCCGACTTGAACGGCGGGAGCGATTTGTCGCTCTGCCTCATAGCCTCGTATTTTTCTCTCTGTTCGGCGAGTCCCGCGTTGTACTCCTCCTCCTCGCGGCATCTGACGACACTGCGAAGTGCGCTTCCGCGCCGCACACCGTTTCTTATGGCGAATTTCGTAGCAAAATCAAGCTCCGCGAGAGTTTTTGCATTCTGTGGAGAGGTACAGTCCTCGCAGATAAGCTTTCTGACGAACGCGCCGAGAACTCTCTTATCTATAACTATAAAAAGTGACGCCGCCACAACGCCTAGGAGCAAACCCAGAACGATATTCCGTATGGTAGCCATAGCATCGGAGCCAAGGTTGAGATTTTCAAAATGCACAGCCTCGGGAGAAAAATAATTATAGTATATGTAATCCCATATCTCCTGCCACAGGCTTACTTCTTCTGTTGCAAGAGCTTTAGCAAAGAGCCACATTCAAAGAGGTCCTCCTTTCGTTCGACAAATTTCGCTGTAATTTTGTTTTTTATCGGAAAAGATATCCGATTTCTCGGATATCCTTTCCATATTTTGGAAATTATTTTCTGATTATATCTGTTCCGATATACTTACGAAGCACCTCGGGAACGACAACAGAGCCGTCAGCGAGCTGATTCTGCTCAACGAGCGCGGGGAGAATACGGCTGGTAGCAAGTCCGGAGCCGTTAAGGGTGTGGACGAAATCTATCTTTCCGTCGTCGCGTCTCACTCTCATCATACCTCTACGCGCCTGATAATCTCTCGCGTTGGAGACAGAGGATACCTCCTTGTAACCGTCCATAGAGGGGATATTTATCTCTATATCGTAGGTTCTTGCCATAGATGCGGAACAGTCCTCTGCAGCAAGTTTAACCGTTCTGAAGTGGAATCCGAGTCCCTTGACAAGGTTTTCCGCACAGGTAACAAGCTCCTCAAACGCCTCATCGCTCTTCTCGGGAAGCGTGTACTGAACCATCTCGACCTTGTTGAACTGATGTCCTCTTACCATTCCTCTCTCGTCGGCACGGTAGCTTCCCGCCTCACGTCTGAAGCACGGGGTGTAGCTGATATATTTCTTCGGAAGGTCGCTCTCGTTGAGAATCTCGTCTCTGTGAAGCGCTACGAGAGCTGTCTCCGCTGTAGGAAGCATAAAGCGGCGGCGCTCGTCCTCTGCGGTCTCAAGCCAGTAAACATCGTCGGCAAACTTCGGGAACTGACCTGCGGTAAGTCCGCATTCGTAACCGAGCATATGAGGAACAAGCATCAGCTCAAAGCCGTTCGATATATGTGTCTCGATAAAGTAGTTGAGGAGCGCCCACTCAAGTCTTGCGCCCATTCCGCTGTATATCCAGAATCCCGCACCCGAAAGCTTCGCACCTCTCTTATAGTCGATAAGACCGAGGTCGGTGCAAAGGTCAACGTGGTTTTTGGGCTCAAAATCGAACTTTTTAGGCTCACCGAAGTATCGAAGAGGCTCGTTGTTCTCTTTTCCACCCGCGAGAAGGTCCTCATCGGGAAGATTGGGCAGACCGAGCATAAGAGAATTGAATCTCGTCTCAACCTCCTTGAGCTTCTCCTCGTCCGCCTTAACCTGTGCGGACATCTCCTTCATCTTCGCGAATATCTCGGCAACGTCTCTTCCCTCCTTCTTGTACTGGGGAATGAGCTTGTTTACCTTGTTCTGCTCTGCCTTTATAGATTCGGTAGATGAAATGAGCGCACGTCTGGTAGCGTCAAGCTCAAGTATCTCTCTTATATCCTCTTTAGCGTCTTTTCCTTTTTTTTCCAGTCTTGCGACTACCTCATCGGGTTTTTCCTTAATATATCTGATGTCAAGCATTTTATTTATCCTTCTTCCCTTTAGTTTTCTTCTGTTTCGTTAAAAATTTTGTTTCCGCAAAGCGAAATGAGCAACGCCTCAAGGTCGGCATCGTCATCATATGTCAGCTCAACTACCTTTTTCTTGGTCGAGCGGGATATTCTGACCTTTCTTCCGAGCGAGGACATAGCGCGTCTCTCAAGCTCACG
>JAFTHJ010000035.1 GCA_017457465.1 Clostridia bacterium
ATAATCATTATGGATATAATGATGCCCGAGCTTGACGGCTTTTCGGCGTGTCGGCAGATACGAAAGCTCGGTGATACCCCGATAATAATGCTTTCGGCGCGCGGAGAGGAATATGACAGAATAAACGGCTTTGAGCTGGGTATCGACGATTATGTGGTCAAGCCCTTCTCACCCAAGGAGCTTATGCTCCGCATAGAGGCTATTATGAAGCGTGTGAAAGTGTCCGCAACTCCCGAGAGAAAGCAGGAAAATCTCGTTGTGGAGATAGACGGCGGGGGACTGAAGGCGGATATAACCGCGAGAATAGTCTATATAGACGGAGAACGGATAGATATGTCTCCAAAGGAATACGACCTGTTCTTCTATATGCTTGACAACAGGAACGTGGCGCTCTCGCGCGAGAAGCTTATCAACGAGGTGTGGGGCTATGATTTCTACGGAGACGTGAGAACGCTTGACACGCATATCAAGCTTCTTCGAAAGAGTCTCGGAAGATATTCCGACTATATTGTCACGCTTCGGGGCGTGGGATATAGATTTGAGGCTTGAGAGGATAAACGGAGAGCGTATGAAAGCAAAATGTAAGGCTTTTTCGGGTCACTCTCGCTTGGGAATAAAATGGAAGATGTTCGCAATACTCGCGGTCTTTATCGCGGTGGTGCTGGTCGTTATATGGTTCTTTCAGGTCAGAATGTTGAATTATTTCTACCTGACGACCAAATTCTCCGAGCTTGAAAACTCAATATCAAAAATAGAGGGGGCTATGGACTCCGACGGTGACACGTTAAGAAAAACGGTTTTTGAGTGCGCCGTAGAGAACTATTCCTCAATATGTGTCCTAAAAATAAAGGACGGCGGCGCGTCTGTGGTGGTCGATGCCGAGGGCCCTGTTGATGCCCTTATGCCGATAATGTCGGATGAGGATATGCTGAAGCTTTGTAATCTGGCATATTCAAACGGCGGCACTTATATCGCCACGGTTTCGGGCGGAGGTGGGCCCGAGCATCAGAAGTCGGAAATGTTCGGCGGAGAGAAAGAGGATGCGGTTGACGCGGCGATAAAAAAGGCTAAACGCGGCGCGGTTGGCGCGGTGTATGTCAAGGCGGTCAACGTAAATGACACCGAATATCTCATAATTCAGAGCTCCGACCTTACTCCCGTTCAGGCTACAGTCAAAACTCTGCAAAAGCAGTTTTTGTGGATAGGAATTATAATGCTTCTGTTGGCGTTGGTTCTGGCAATCATAATGTCAAAGGTTATAACCAAGCCGATAATAAAGATAAACCGCGCGGCAAAATCCCTTGCGGCGGGAAGATATGACGCCGATTTTGAGGTGCGCGGATATCTTGAGATAAGGGAGCTTTCCGAAACGCTCACACTCGCGTCGGAGGAGCTTTCAAAGTCGGACAGACTTCAGAAGGAGCTTATATCAAATGTCTCTCACGACCTTCGTACGCCGCTTACTATGATAAAGGGCTACGGTGAGGTTATGCGGGATATTCCCGGGGAGAATACCCCCGAGAACGTGCAGGTCATAATTGATGAGACCTCGCGGCTTACCGAGCTTGTTAACGATATGCTCGATATCTCAAAGATAAGGGCGGGAACGCGGACTCCCGAGATGCTTCGCTTCAGTCTGACCGACACCGTGCGAGACACTATGCAAAGGTATGAGAAGCTGACGCTGAAGGACGGCTACAGAATAGAATTTCACGC
>JAFTHJ010000036.1 GCA_017457465.1 Clostridia bacterium
ATCGCAAGAGATTTTCTTATAAGGGGTAGTTATATAATGAAGAAAAGGTCGGATATACTTTTGAGCGTTTTATGTCTGATACTGGCGGTGGTGCTTGGAGTGGCTACGTTGGTAAAGCCGTCGGCGGAGCTTTCCGAACGTGAAAACAGGGTAATGGCATCCTTTCCTCGTCTGTCGGTACGGAGCTTGACGGAGGGTGAGTTCTCACGCGGTCTGGGAAGCTTTTTTGAGGACCAATTTCCGTTTCGTACTCTATTCACGAGAGTCAAGGCGGAAAGTGAGCTTCTTATGGGACGGAGAGAAAACAACGGCGTTATATACGGCAAGGCGGGATATTTGATTCTTGAAGCGGAATATGACGACCTGTCTCTCTTTCGGGAGAATCTTGCGGCTATTGATGATTTTTACACTGAAATGTGTAATAAAAACATAGAAACAGCCGTGTTTTTTGCACCTAGAGGCGTGGATGTTCTTGAAAAATATCTTCCTGACGGGTATCCCGAGGAGGAAGGTGAGAATGTGTGGAATATTGCAAGAGAAACTTTGCCTTATATGCTTGAATCCAATGCAACGATTGAGGAGGCTTTGTGCGAGGACGAGTATGTCTGGTATAAGACAGACCATCACTGGACGCCTCTTGGAGCCTATGAGGGCTATAAAAATATTGTGACGAATTTTGATAAAACGGCAATGGATATATCCGAGCTTGAATATGAATATATTTGTGATGAATTTTACGGTAGTATAGACTCAAGGTCGGAAAGCCTGTCAGGAGAATACGACGAGATATTCTTTCTGCGAAGCGAGGATGATGACGATGTGATGGTCGTAAATTATGATACTTGCGAGACTCAAAGAGGTGTGTACTTTAAGGAATATCTTTCCGCAAAGGACAAATATAAGGTGTTTATGGGCGGAAATTTCGGACACCTCGGAGTTTACTCCGAGACTGAAGCTGATAGGGAAACATTGCTTGTGATAAAGGATAGCTTTGCGAATTGCACCATACCGTTTTTTACAAACGAATATGAGCTTGAAATTTACGATTTACGGTATTTTAAAGGAAAAATCAGTGACGAAATAGACAAAATAGCTCCCGACAAGATATTGATACTTTATGGAATAGATACAGCGGTTACCGACGGTTCACTGAAATTGCTTCAAAGGTAGGTCATAGACGAATTTATTCGTCTATGACCTTTCCGCCTTTTTTGGCGAGGATTCTCTCATAAGAGAAAATATTCCCGAGATTACAAGCATTATTCCAAACAACTTACGCAAAATAGCTTCGTTTATTACCGAGGAGAGAAGTGAGCCGAGTATTGCCCCCGCCACGCCGAACGCCGCCATAGTAAGGACCGCTGTGCCGAGTATCTGCCGCTTGGAGAGGTGGATACAAACAGCGCTTCCCGAGGAAAAAATGAAAAAGAGAAGATTTATTCCCTGCGCGGTTATCTGCGGAGTGTCGGTGAAAAGAGCGAGAAAGACAACGAAAAGTCCCCCGCCTCCGACGCCCATTCCCGACAGCACCGCTATCAAAAACGAGGATATCAGTGTGAATATCATTGTTACCTACCTTATTATGAGGAGTATTCCCGAATAAATAACTATCGCGGCAAAAAGCTTTTTCAGTGCGCCTGTTTTTATTTTCCCCAGAAGTATCCCGCCCACAAGTCCTCCGAGAATCGCGGGAATCGAATAGATACCTATTCCGTTTATCGGGAGATTTCCTCTTATGGCGTAGCATATGCAGGAGACCGCCGAGACGGGAAGCATAACGCAGAGAGCATTGGCGAACACGTCCTTTTTGTCCGAAAGTGCCTCTCCGAGCGTGTAATTCATACCGTAAACTATAATAATTCCGCCACCGGCTCCCATAAGTCCGTTGGATATTCCCGCGAGAAAGCCTATGAGCGGCACGAGAAATTTGTTTTTTGATGCCTTGGTCATTTTAAACTCCACAAAAAAATTAAAAAATATTCAAAGTATTTCTTGAAAGTGAGCTTCTGTTATGATATACTATAATTATATCTGTAGACTTTTTGAGGCGGAGCCTCTTGAAAGCCTCTTAATTGATAGTTTTAACCTTGAGAAGTGAAAATAAACGCTCTGTTTTTCACAAGGACAAATAAAGTAAGGGAGAATGACCTTAAAATGGCAAACAATAAAAAATCAAGTAACGCAAGAAAAAAAGCCTCGCCCTCAAAGGGAGCGGAGCAGACGAAAAAAACAAAGATACCAATGGAGGCTGAAGCCCCCGCGAAGGTCAAGAAGGAAAATAGCATCGTGCGGAGCGCAATGCCGTATTTTCTGATGATATTGGGACTTATTCTCGCCATATGCTTCGTCACGGTTCACCTATTCGGAATGGAGACCGATGGAGCGGGGTATGTTGGATATTGGAGACAGATGGTGCTTTGCGGATTCTTCGGAATGGCGGCATTTCTTATCCCCGTCGCGCTTATTTATATCGGAGTCAAGTGGTGCCTTTACAACATAAAGAAAAAAGAAACCAAGCCCTCGGATTCCGACTACGGCGAGGTAGCCGAGACGAAAAAGAGAAATATTCTCCAGACGGTTATGGCGGCGCTTCTCGTGGTATTCGTGGCAGCGCTTGTTGGAATATTCTCGGGTATGGAGGAATTTGACTTTATCGCTATGTGGGAGGATGCGGCGGATGACCTGCAGGGCGGAGGAATCATAGGCGGAACGTTAGCCGTGCTTATGGTTATGGCGTTCCAGACGGTCATATCTTCAATAATCGTTATACTCGCGCTTGTATTTATCGTTATACTTATGGTGGGACTTACCCCCGACAGAATAATAGTTTACATCAGAAACAGCAGTCAGGCTCGCCGTGAGGAAAAACTTGCAGCTATCGCGGAGGAGGAGGCTCTCGAGGAGGAGCGCCGCCGCGAGGAGCAAAAGCACCGTAGCCGCTTGAGCGCCAATGAAGCGCGTCAAAAAGAGGAGACAGCTCCTACGAAGTCGGCAAAGGTCGGAATGACGGTTGATGAAATGGTAGGCGCCGATGACGAGGCACCCGAGGAAAAGGCAAAGGACGAGGTCTATATAGGCCCGTCGGAGGATTTTGCTTCTTCAAAAGGAGAGGTGTCGTCGGATACCGCCAAGGAGGAAGAAACTCCTGTGGGCGAGGATTTTGGCGGCGACCCTGTGTTTGATGAGGGAGAATTCAAGGGAATTTCGGGAGTCATTCAGAACCTGAAGCCCGAGAGCGAGACGGTCGCTGATACCCCTGCTCCGAAAGATATAAATATTGGACATATCGAGAACGAGGAGCTTTTGTCGGAGGTGGCGGCGGTAGCGCCCGATGAGAAGGTTGATGAGGAGCCTGTTGAGATAGTAACTCCTTACGTTTTCCCGCCTATGGATATGCTTGAAAAGAACAAGAATACCCAACAGACAGATTTCACACAGGAGCTTCAGGAGAACGCCCGTGTGCTTATGGAAACACTTAAGAGCTTCAAGGTAAGTATCCGTGAGATAACCTATTCCAGAGGTCCTACGATAACCAGATACGAGCTGAAGCCCGAGGCGGGAACGAGAGTCCGCGCGATTGCGAACCTCGTTGACGATATCGCGCTTAATCTCGCGACATCTGGAGTCAGAATAGAGGCGCCGATACCGAATAAACCCGCGGTTGGAATTGAGGTTCCGAACAGAGAGAGGGCCACCGTTTATCTGCGTGACCTTATAGAGTCTCCTAAATTTACCGATGCCAAGAGCCGACTGACCTCGAGCCTTGGAATGGACGTCGGCGGAAACCCGATATATTTTGACATTGCCAAGATGCCTCACCTGCTTATCGCGGGAGCTACGGGTATGGGTAAGTCGGTATGTATCAACAGCATTATCGTAAGTATTCTTTACAAGGCGAAGCCCGACGAGGTCAAGCTGATACTCGTCGACCCGAAGAAGGTCGAGTTCAATATCTATAAGGATATTCCTCATCTTTATGCTCCTATAGTCAGCGACCCGAAGAAGGCGGCGGGAGCACTCGCGTCGGCAGTTGCCGAGATGGAGCGCCGATTTGAGCTGATAGAGGAGGTCGGAGTGCGTGATATCGCGACCTATAACGCGGTCACCGAGAATGACCCAACCAAGGAATTTATGCCCCAGATGGTCATAATCATAGACGAGCTTGCCGACCTTATGATGACCGCTCCCGACGAAGTAGAGGCGTCTATATGCCGTCTTGCACAGAAGGCGAGAGCTGCGGGAATACACATAATTATCGGTACGCAGAGGCCCTCTGTTGACGTCATCACAGGTCTTATCAAGGCGAATATTCCCTCGAGAATTGCTTGTACGGTTGCGTCGCAGATTGACTCGAGAACGATACTTGATATGGCGGGAGCGGAGAAGCTTATAGGTCGAGGAGATATGCTCTTCGCGCCTGTCGGAGCATCAAAGCCTATGCGTGTTCAGGGTGCGTTCGTCAGCGAGGCGGAGGTCGAGAGAATAGTTACATTCATTAAGGAAAATAACAATAAAGCTAAATATAACAGCGACTTTATAAGCCGAATCGAGGAGGAAGCCGCAAAGTGCGGACTGAAGAAGGGCGCTGCCGCTTCCGCTCCCGAGAGTGACGGAGCCGAGGTCGAGGGCGGAGACTCCAAGTTCAGAGATGCAGTTAAACTCGCTATTGAGGAAGGAAAAATATCGACCTCGCTTATGCAGAGAAGACTCGGCGTGGGATACGGACGCGCGGCTAAAATAATTGACACTATGGAGCAGTACGGATACGTAAGTAAGCAGGACGGAAACAAGCCCAGACGTGTGCTTATCACAATGGACGAGTATCTTAACAGAGTCAACGATAACAGCCTTGGCGAAGAGTAATTTTAAGGAGAACAACTACTATGGCAAGATCGCTTTATATGAGATTTCCCGGCGGTGTTTCAAAGACACTCACCTTGAGCTATGACGACGGAGTTAAGCAGGACATCAGGCTTATGGAGATACTTGATAAGAACGGAATCAAGTGTACCTTCAACCTAAACAGCGGCATATATTCCCCCGAGGGAACGACTTATAACAGAATGTCGCGCTCACAGATTACCGCGGCATATACGAACAGCGGACACGAGGTTGCGGTTCACGCATACAATCACCCCTATCTTGAACAGCTTCCCACGGGCGCTGTGGCGTATGAGATAGTCAAGGACAGGGAAACGCTTGAGGAGCAGTTCGGAACTATTGTGAGAGGTATGGCGTATCCTTACGGAACATACAGTGACGAGGTTGTAGACACCCTCCGTCTTTGCGGTATCGTATACGCGAGAACAGTTATATCGACCGAGAAATTCGATATGCCTACCGACTGGTTGAGGCTTCCCGCAACCTGCCACCACAAAAATCCGAGATTGATGGACCTTGCGAAGCGCTTTGTGGATTTGAAGGCTGACAGAGCGCCGCAGATGTTCTATCTGTGGGGACACAGCTATGAGTTTGATAACGATAATAACTGGAACGTAATAGAGGAGTTTGCCGAGTATATAGGCGGTAGAGAGGATATCTGGTACGCCACGAATATCGAGATATACGAATACCAACAGGCTTACCGTCAGCTGATATTCAGTGTTGATTACAATACGGTTAAAAACCCAACCGCTTATACACTTTGGTTTGCTATTGAGAAAACGGTTTACAGTATAGCCCCCGGGGAGACCTTGAAGCTTTCGTGATTGCCGTTTGCTGATAATAAATATCCGTCGGACGAGTGTCCGACGGATATTTGTTTTTGCTTTTTGATATAAAATCTTCAAAAAAGTATTAACCTTGTGAAAAGATTCAAGATTTACTTTACAATTCGGCTAAAAGTGATATAATATTTATGTTAAAAACCTTTATCGGAGGATAATTATAGATGACCGAGCTTATTTCAGCTTTGACACCGAGGATTTTACCTCGTGTGATAATGCCGATGCGATAGTTACCGAGGCGGAGATACTGAAGTCAGAGGGAATCAAGGGGTGCTTTTGCACCGTAGGACTACTTGCCAAGCAGCTCAAGGCGTGGGGCAGGGAGGACGTTATAGAGGCGCTCTCGCACCACGAGATAGGGCTTCATACATACGGACATTCAATGCATCCTATGCTTAATGAATATACAGATATAGAGGACGCGTATGCGGCTATTGCCGAGGTTAAGCGTCAGGAGACAGAGGCACTCGCCCTTATTGAGGACGCGACGGGATGTAAGCGTGTTTTTGTCGCTGTTCCCCCCGGAAACCAGAAATCCTATGCCGCTATGTACGCATTTGCCGAGATGGGAATTCCGATATATGCCGATACCTTCTGCGATACGGATGACGGCAGAGGAGTTTACTGCTGCGGAATATACCATATGAATTATACTTACCTTATGGAGGACTGCTTCTTTGAGGATGAGCCTGACCTCGACGGATTACTTGACGAATTGGCAAAAAAGCACCACGTTGTCGTTTATACACACCCCCACGCAAGTCTTACCGAGGAGTGTTGGGATATTCTCAATTACGACAAGGAAAATCTTCGTCCGTTCGGAGATTTTATTCTCTCAAAGCGCAGACCGCAGTCGGAGATAGATAACTTCTATAAAAATATGAGGCGCTTTGCCGCAAAGGTGAAGAAGGATGAGAGATTCCACATTACCACTTATTCGGAAATCGCGGAGAAGCTTGAGGCGGAAAATTCCGTGGAGAGAGTAGTCAGCCTTGACGATATTCCCTCAATACGCCGTCAGATAGAGGAGAGCTTTTATCCTGTTACCGTACCGATGTCGCTCTCGCTTTCGGATATCTTCCTTGCCTGTCGTGAGCTGCTTCTCGGAGCGGATAAGCATATCTGCGGCAAGACATACGGATTTCTTTCGGCGCCATACGCAACAGATAAGTCTCTTACCTTTACCGCGGAGGAGATAAGAGCCTCGGCGGCGGATATTTCGACCGACGGATTCTTGCCCGAGCGCATAAAGGTCGGAGATAGAGAGATAGGTCCCGCGGATTGGATGCGCGTGGCACTCGCGGTGCTTGACGGAGAGGAGCGCGTGACACTTGAGCCCGATGAGGCACTTCCGTCGCTCGATGCTTTCCCGCAGATGAAGAAGATTCGCTTCAAGGGAACGTGGAGACATAGTGATAGCTTTGAGGATAAATACCTTTCGGACAGACTTCGCTATCAAAGCTGGACTATGCGTTTCAGAGAGGGATATTCGCGATTTGCGGAATAAAATTAATGCTTATTAGAAATAAAAAAGACAGGGAATTTTTTACATTCTCTGTCTTTTTTAATATCAAAAATCAATCTTCTTCGGGTTCGTTGAAATAATCCTTGTCGAAAAAATCGGATAAAGTTATTCCCGCACCTTCGCAGAAACGCTTTACGGTAATAATTTTTGAGCATTTTGTTCTTCCTTTGATGAGGTCGTAAATTGCCGAAGGCGACATCCCCCCCTTTAAAGCAATATCACATATATTACTACCGCGCTCCTCGCAAATTTCCTCTATACGCCTTACGATAGCATCATTTAATTTCATAGCTATATCCTACCTACAATTTTGTGGAATTCCAGAATTATTATAGGTAAATATGAAAGTTTTATCTCGTGGAGTTCCACGATATTGACAAAGTTTTTGTTTTGTTGTATAACATCAATATATCCGCCCATTGAAAATACGCCGCCGAGGTTTGCAATATCAAAGAGGAACGAATGGATGATGACGAAGGCTGACTTGATAATAGCGTATGTAAATCACAACTACGGCGGTGCATATAAATCAATTCGGGTGGCAAAACGCAAGAGAAAGAGAATAATAAATATTTGCGATTTTCTTTAATAAAAATTATTTGCAGCTTGGCATATTTTTTCTCTTTGTGCATATCGTTGAAAATGAATTATTTTGGGAAAGGTACTTGACAAAAATAACGGGAAAAGTTTTCCACAGGTAAGGCTTTGCTGTAGCCTTTGAAAATACAATGTTTTTTGAGTTTTCCACAGTTTCAACAGACTTTTCAACACCCCAAAAAGGCTTGTCAAGCCCCTTTTGCTAAAATCGTCTATTTGCATAAAACAAGTCGAATGTCACCGAAAAAAGCGTATTTTTTGTAGTTTTTTCTCGATTTTAAGAGCGAAGTGGTGGAAAAGTACATTTATGAGTAAAAATTCAGGGAAATGGATAATTATAGATTTTTTTAAAATATATTCATTTTTGAGCCGCGAAAACGAGTTTTACATATTTTTGCTTCTGAATTGTTGAAAAGTGGCTGTAAAAAAACACGGCAGGTCACTTGACTTGCCGTG
>JAFTHJ010000037.1 GCA_017457465.1 Clostridia bacterium
AAATAACGGCGGAATATCATAATTCGGAGGTTTTTATAATGGGTGCTTTGGAAATAGTTCTCGGTATCGTAATAATGGTTTTTGCCGTTACTCTCATTTTTATGGTGCTTATGCAGTCAGGTAAAGACAAGAGATTGTCGGGCTCTATCGCGGGTGGCGCTGAAACATTCTTTGGCAAGTCAAAGGGCAAAACAACGGATAAGCTTCTCAGCAGACTTACAACCGTTCTTGCTTTCGTTTTCGGTATAATCGCGGTAGCTATGTATATTATGATTTCAACAAAATACGGTGCTTAAAAAGAAACATTTTTCGGGGTTGTTGCCTTTGCAATAACCCCGAATTTGTTTTTTATCTCTCCCGCCGAGCCGTGTAACCAGGATAGAGAAACCCTGCGTTGCAAGGCGGCGTCCTATCTCGCGCTTTACTGCTCCCAACGTCCTCCGCTTACTGTCGAGACAAGTCAATCGAGGATAAGGGAGGGAGGTCTGCAAACCACGCTCGAACTCTGTTTTCGGACTCCTTTTTCTATTTGTAGGTTTTTTTCATGATTATCACGCACTAAGCAGGAGTCGGCAAAGCCGACTTTTTTGTTTTATTGAGCGTCGTAGTCTATCTCCGAAGAAAACAGGTCGTCGAAATAATCGGCAACATCGTCAAGCTCGTCGTCGTCATCAACCGAGACGAACATTTCCTCTCCGTTCTCGACAACAAGCTTGAGAATACCGTACTCGCATATATCGCCGTCGCTATTCTCATCATCCTCAACGGGAATCATAGCAAAATATTTCTGCCCGTTAAGCTCACACTGACCTATCATTTCGAACTCGATTTCGTTTCCGTCCTCGTCAGTCAGAGTAAAGATGTAACTCTCTTCAGCGTTTTCGTCCTCGGCGCCGTTTTCCACAACGTCGTTTTTCTTGATATTGTCTTCCATTTTTCAACCTCCGCAAAACTGATATCTTTGCTTATATTTTATTATAAAACCCCATCAAAGTCAACAGTTTTCCGATAATTTGTTCCCTGTTTTATTTTTTCAGAAATCAAGTATATCCGACAGAATGTAATTGCTTATAAAAAATCCCTTGTCGCTAAAGCGTGTTCGGTTGTTTTCGGTAAGAACATATCCCATATCTTTATACCTTGAAAGCCGCTCACCGTAAAGCCCCTCGAAATCCTCGCCAAAGCGCTCGTAAAATTCCGAGTGCGATACTCCCTCGCACATTCTCATCCGAAGCATAACGAATTCGGTAATTCTCTCCGAGGGAGGTATCAGCCGCCTCTCATCGCTTATGTCAAGACCGCGGATATATCCCTCGATATCTCTTGAGTTCGCGAAGCGCTCACCGCCAAAATACGAGTGAGCCGACACGCCAAATCCCAGATAATCCTCGCCTCGCCAGTATTTTATGTTGTGCCTCGACTCATATCCCGCCATAGCGAAATTGCTTATTTCATACTTTGAATATCCCCGCGCCGCAAGATAATCGCCGCAGAGCATATACATACCGTATTCGGTATCCTCGTCAGGCAGGGGCAGACTCTCCCTCATTTTTCCAAAGGGAGTTCCCTCCTCTATCTTGAGTCCGTACGCCGAAATATGCTCGGGCTCGAGTGAAGTCAGACACTCCAAGGTGTGTCCAAAAGAATCAAGCGTCTGCTCGGGGATACCGTACATCAAATCAGCACTGATATTATCAAACCCCGCAGCTCTCGCGCTCCTGTAGGTATCAACAAAATCAGCATAGCTATGTATGCGTCCGAGCGTGCGAAGCTCGTTTTCGTTGGCGCTCTGAAGCCCGATGCTGATTCGGTTAACGCCGAGTTGCCTTAAAGCTCCGAGATATTCTCTGTCTGCCGTCGCTGGATTACATTCACAGCTTATCTCGCAACCGTTCTCCAAGGAAACACTCTCGGTGAGTGCCTCAAAAATCCTGTCAAAATCGCGTATTGGAAGAAGCGTAGGAGTACCGCCGCCGAAATATACAGTGTCGGCGGAATATCCGCGGCATCGCTCTTTCCAAGCGCGAATATCCCTACAGAGTGCCGATACATATTCACTTATCATCTCATTTTCCCTACCCGCAAAAGAGCAAAAATCGCAATAGCGGCACTTTTGCAAACAGAAGGGTACATGTATATATATACCAAGCTTACTCATAATTTATGCTCCGAAAACAAAATATAATTCTTTCTCACTTAAACACAACAAAATTCAATTGAGCAAAAATACCGCCACCCTTTCCCAATCCCCTGCTTTAAGTTTCTTGGGCGGGTGGGGGAGGGGAGCCTGACTGGACTCGAATCAATAAGCCTCGCGCCGATAAATTTTCGCGTCTTTAGTGCTCACTCGACTCGAAAAGTCCGCACTTTCCTTCGCCTCGCGCCCACAAAATCCATCAAAAATTTATTAGGCGAGAGGTGTATGCAGTTTTCATCGAGCAAATATTTAGGATAGACAAGGAAAAGAGCCGCAGTAATATGATAATATTGCAAGGCTTTTTAACGATGGATATACAAATATTTGCCGACGAAAACCTTATCGGTTCGAGTCCAGTCAGGCTACCCTTCTTGCAAGAAGGGTAC
>JAFTHJ010000038.1 GCA_017457465.1 Clostridia bacterium
ATTCGAAGATAGAGAACACCTCCGCTCTGGTGAGCGAGTCTTTCCGCAACCGTTGTGGGGAAGAGTCCGCCAAAGTGGACAAATCCCGTGGGACTGGGCGCAAAGCGCGTTACTTTAGCTCCCTCGGGAAGCTGTCGCGCGGGGTAAAGCGCCTCCATATCGGCAGGTGTTTGTGTTACATTCGGGAATAATAGCTCTGCAAGTTTTTTATAATCCATAGTTGATTCCTTTCTTTGTCAGGTTATATATAATAAGCCGCATTGTCAAGCGCGTTTCCGAGTGTGGCGGACGGGCCGTGACCTGGATATATCGTTATTTTGCGGTCGTATTTGCGAAGTAATTCGAGCGAGGCGAGGATTTCCGTATCGCTTCCGCCCCAGAGGTCGCACCTGCCGATAGTGTCGGCAAACAGAGTGTCTCCGGTAACCATAATGTCTCCGCAGAGATAGCAGACCGAGCCGGGGGAATGTCCCGAGGTGTGTATCACCTTTATCTTTTCGTCTCCAAGCGAGATTTCCTCACCGTTAGTGAGCAAATGCTCGGCAGGAGCGTAAGCTCTGTCCTGTCCGAAAAAGGTGTAGAACGCATTCTTTCTGCCATCTGTGAGCATAGGCGCGTCCGACTCGTGGATATATGCTTCGACACCCGCGTATTTACGCAGTGTATCAAGCGAAATTATATGGTCGAAATGTCCATGTGTCAGAAGAATACCCTCGATGACGGCATTCTCGGCTATTACCTTGCTTATAATGGCGTCTGCCGACACCGAAGGGTCGACCACGAGCGCCTTGCCACCCGATATCAAAGCATAGCAGTTTGAAGCAAAGGATTGCGGACATATACTGATTATTTTCAAAATATCACCGCCAAAAATCAATATTACATTATATTATATCACATTTGTGCCGTAAAGTCTATAGTTTTCTTTGTTTTTTTGCCCTGATACTTGAAAAAATATACGATATCTGTTATAATTTGCTTAAGAGCCGAGGGGGTGAAGATATGCCGAATGGCGTGAAGATAAATATACCGATAAGAGAGTGCTTTGCTCAACCGAATAGCCTTACCGTAATTACCAATCCGACACAGCTTTTGCTCGATTCGGATAAGCTTCGTATGCTGACACTTTGCGGTGTTGATACCGAGGGGATGTCGGATTTTGAGAAATTTTCGGTATTTCTCAAAAAGCTTCCCGAAATGAGAGGAAGCGCGGTCAGAGAGCTTTTTTATGAGGAGATGGAGCAGCTTTTCGGAGTTTCCGAGGAGCTTGATAATATAGACTCTTGTGAGCTTTGGCGTTTTTTGTGTGAGAAAATCGAGAAAGAGGATATCAAAAAGCAGTGCGGGAAATCCGCCCCCGAAAAGGTTTTGCCTATGATTTCGGGAGCATCTGATTACAGTGAGCTGATAAGCGAAAATCTTGACTTTGTAAATTCGTCAGACTCGGATTTTGTATCCCTTGATATTTCACATATCGACTTTGTCAGAACCGATAAATATCATGCCGATGAAGCATACAAGGCGTATTTGAGAGGCGATGAAAGCGGAGAGAGTGAGTTTGTATCGGGTATGCTTTATCCCATATGCGAGGAGATAAAAAAGCGTAAGCTTTCGTTGTTTGTTTATGTGGGCGGAAATTATCTCTCCGCCAAGAAAATGATAGAATATTTTTCAGAGAGAGGAATCTTGCCTGACACGAGAATTTTTGCTTCCGAGGAAGTCATTTTCCGTGTCGCGTCCGAGCTTTGCGGCACTTGCGGCGGCGCGAGTGTGCTTTGCGGATTTTTGTATGAGAGCGGAGACACGGCAGAGAGCATTGCTGAGAAAATAAAGAAAATTGCCCGAGTGTACCCCATAGGCTCACTTATCGCCGGCGGCTCTGTGACCAATTCCCCCACATTCGCCGCAAGACATAATATATTGAAGCGTGGAATTGAAATGGCGCTCAAATGAAAAAAGACGGAAAAATTCCGTCTTTTTTTATATAAAAAACATAGTTCCGATATCATAGAGTGGCTCGTCCGAGAGAGAGACAGGCTCTTTGCCGTGCTTCTCGCAAAATTCAGCAATAGCCTTACCGTCGGGGTGGAGCGCGATATTTCCCGAGAAATAAATCCGCCTGCCGTCAGTACCCGAGCAACCTCCGATAAATCCCGTGTCATATCCCGAAAGTGATATGCCTCCCGCGGATATGAGAAGAACATCAATGCCGTCTGCTCTCATAGCTTTGCAAAGTCCCGTGTCAGAGGTAATGGCGGCGCTTTCGCTCACGGCACAGACAGAGCATTTGGCGTATCCTTGCTTAACATTTCTTATTTCTATGCCGTTTTCTCGCGTGAAATCAAGTATAAGTCGGGACACACTATCCGCCTTGCAATATAGCCTTCCTCCAATCGAAAGCGCGTTAAAGAGAATATCCTCGGGATAGCTTTCTGACATCTTTTCATCACTGACCGATATTTTATAACCCATACCAGAAATTACTTCAAGCTCACGACTCGCCGTTTCCAAATATTCCTTATGGCAGAAAACCGTGTTACCAGCGAAAAAGAGAAGCATATCGGGGTGAGCCGATACGGGAGACGGAAGCCGCGGAAAAGAGGGAAGCGTGAGGATAGAAAAGCCCGACTCACCAAGTGTGTTTATACACTTTTTTGATATTCTGTTATCGACAATAACTGTTTTCAAAATTATCCTCCGATACTCATACAAAAAAGCTGAAAGCGGACGAATACCGTCCGCTTTCAAGCTATGCATTTTATTGCATTAATCTAACAATCCGCAATTAAGCGCGGGTAACTTTGCCCGAACGAAGGCAACGAGAACATACGGCAACGGTTTTAGGCGAACCGTCAACAATAGCTCTTACCTTACGGATGTTAGGTTTCCATGTTCTGTTTGTTTTACGGTGTGAGTGTGAAACAGCCTGACCGAACACAACGCCCTTTCCGCAAATACTGCACTTTGCCATATTGACACCTCCTCAACGCGCTATCGCGCATCTGTATATGTTATAGAAATCATAGAACGGTAAATATTATAACATAAAAAAATCCAAAATGCAAGAGTTTTTTTCAGATTTTTTAAAAATATATAAAAGTATGCAAAATTATAGCTTTTTTCGGCTTCTTTTATAAGTTTTTACACGGTTTCTTCGGTTTTGACGGGTATTTCCTCGCTTTTCTGTGTTACAGCTCCAAGCAAAATTCCAGAGACTTGCGGAATATCGGTTTCGACTATAAAGCCCTGATAGTATTCTTCAAGCAGATTTGCCACCGAAGCTTCGCCTACAAACTCAAATCCGCCGCGCATAGTATCAATAGTATCTATCACTTTCCCGCTCACCGCTCTGACAGAGACCGCCCTACCCGAGACAACAAGCTCGTTTATAAATCCGCACATTTTCCTGAAGCTGTCAAAGTCGGGCATACCGTTCTCGGCTTTGTTGAACGAGAACAGATAAACCGCGTCTCCCGCTTTCTTGAAGTGTGAGGGCGCGACCTTAACGGGAAGCTTGGCTTGAGCTACAAGCGAAAGGGAGTTTACGCTATCCTCGAGATATTCTGTCTCGGGAGAGTCCGCAATACACAACTCGACGAGCGCTCGGTATACTCCGAGAATTGCAGAGAGCTCGTTTGAGCTTTCGTTGGTGCTTTCTTCAGACGAGAAAGTATATTTGATATTCAACGATACATCCGAAAGATTCACTCCACAGGCAATAAGCGGAAGCAGAGAATCAAGTACCGCGCTCATGGCGGTGGAGTAGCGGTTCTCCCCAAGCTCTGTATGCAATGGAGAATAAAGCGTACCCGAGAAAGCGACTATATCACCGTAAGCAAGGCGTTGAGCGCCTCTTGCTCCCTTGAGCATAATGTGGGAGCGAGAGGTGAAAACCTCGCTTACTTTGTCGGTTATATTGAATGTCGTACCAAAGAGGGATTCGCCCATAAGTCTTATCAGCGCTGTATCGAGCGACATTGAAATGTTTTTGTTGTTAAGCAGAGTAAATTTATTATTTCCGACCGATTTAGCAAAGTAGGCAGTTTCAAGACCGCACTCACGCGCGACAGCGGTTATAGCGGGAATATTTTCCTTGCGTAGCGCGATTATTACCTTACCGTGATGCTCGGTTGCGAGAGCCGAAAGCTCCGAGGGATAGACAAGCTCGGGTATCGAGTAAAGGTCTCCGAGTATTCCGTTAGCCATCTGCGACAGAGCGAACGCGATACCTCGCGAATCTATTTTTTTGCTTCTGATAACAAGCCTATCAAAGGCATCTGTTTTTGCAAAGCACTTGAAAAGAGAAGCGTACGGAGAGAGCGCGTGTGTGGGCGTCAATATCAGAAACGCCGTTTCGGGCGGAAGCATAGGTGCGGAAATGTCGCGAGAATCAATAAGCTTATCTGTGTTGTCAAGCTCAAAGAGCGAGAGCGCCCTTTGATTCTTCTCTGTGAAGCTCACACCTATCTTTCTCATATACTCCGAGTTGACCTTTGATAGCGAGTCGAGTGAGAGCGGATGCTTTATCTCACCGCAGGTATAATGATGCTTTGTGATGAGGTCATTGTAACTTGATATTATCTCACTGTCCGAAGCGAGTACCTCGGTAACTGTTTTGGCGCAGGGAAGTGAGCTTGTGCCGCGTATAATGGCATCAAGAAGATATAACTCGCTTAAGAGAATTTTGTTCTGCTTTGTGTTTTTATAATAACGGCTGCAAAGAGAGAGAGTCGAGAGGCTCATAGCGAGCTTCAGGTCGTTTCTCATATATTCGAGCATTTGCGGAGTATATGCCGAAAAACCGTTGGCAATACCCACTCTCCGTCCGAGAGAGTCAAAATTTGTCTGTGTATCAAAGGTATTATTCATCAGTTACCTCCAAATCCGAAATAAGTGTTCCTGTGCAAAGCTCACCGTTGGTTCCGAGAATCCTTACATAGTGAAATTCAGAGTGCATAGGTCTCTCCGAGGCAACCGAAACCTCAACAAAATCGGCAGTATGACCGTAAGCTATGCCGTCTCTGTAGGTCTCAAAAAGAACCTCCTTTACAGGGACTTGCGCTACAAGCTCCAGAAGAAGCTCACTCCGTATCTTTTTTGCGACCGCTCCAAGCTCTGCGGCTCTGCGGTGCTTTATATCCGTGGAAACCTGATTTGTCATAAGTGCCGCGGGTGTTCCCGCTCTTTTTGAGTAGGGGAATATATGCATCATAAGGAATTTAGCTCTCTTTGCGAAGTCTACCGTTTGAGCAAAATCCTCCTCTGTCTCGCCTGGAAATCCGACGATAACATCGGTGGTGAATTTAACATCGGGTATCTCTGCCCGAAGAAGCTCGATTCCTCTCATTGCCATTTCCGCATTGTATTTTCGCTTCATAAGCGCGAGTATTCGGCTGCTTCCGCTCTGCAAAGACAGATGAAAATGCGGAGCAAGAGACTTAAGCGGAGCAATACGCCTTACAAACGCAGGGGTTATTAAAGAGGGGTCGAGAGAGCCGAGACGGACACGCCCGATATTCGGTATTTTGTCTACCTCCTCAAGAAGTGTAGCCAAGTCGCAGTCCCCGAGGTCGCGTCCGTATGACGCGGTTTCGATTCCCGTAAGCACAATCTCTCGGCAACCGCCACGAACAAGCTCCGTGACCTCGTCTATGACATCCGACAGAGGCTTTGAGCGAATTTTTCCTCTCGCGGAGGGGATTATGCAGTAAGTGCAACGGCTTTCACAGCCGTCCTCAATTTTTATGTATGCTCTCGTGCGCTCGAATTTCGTTATACTCATACGCTCAAAGGGAGCATTTTCAATGTCATTGACCTTATGCTCGGCATACGAATTTTTCTTTCCATTCGAGAGAAGCCGCAGAGCGGCATCGGCAACAGAGAGCTTATCCGTGTTTCCGCAGATATAGTCAAC
>JAFTHJ010000039.1 GCA_017457465.1 Clostridia bacterium
AAGGGTGTCGGCTCTGTCGTACATATCGGTGGATTCCTCACCCGCGCCCGATATGATAAGAGGGGTTCTAGCCTCGTCGATAAGAATAGAGTCTACCTCATCGACAATAGCAAAGTTATGTCCTCTCTGCACCATTCTCTCTTTATAGACTACCATATTATCGCGCAGGTAGTCAAATCCGAACTCATTATTCGTTCCGTATGTGATATCCGCCTCGTACGCCGCCTTCTTCTGCTCGGGGGATATACCGTGAACGACAAGACCTGTCTTCAGTCCCATAAACTCGTAAACACGTCCCATCTCCTCACTGTCACGTCTTGCGAGATAGTCATTTACCGTGACAACGTGAACACCCTTACCGGAGAGCGCGTTGAGATATGCTGGCATTGTTGCGACGAGTGTCTTACCCTCACCTGTTTTCATTTCGGCAATTCTTCCCTGATGGAGAATGATTCCGCCGATAAGCTGAACACGGAAGGGGCGCTTTCCGAGAATTCGCTCGTCAGCCTCTCTTATAGCCGCAAAGGCATCGGCGAGAATATCCTCGAGTGTCTCACCGTTTGCGAGTCTTTCCTTGAGAATCACGGTGGTTCCCGAAAGCTCCTCGTTGGACATTTCCTTATATTTTGGCGCCAAGGATTCTATATAATCGACGACCTTTTCTATCTTCTTTATCTGTCTTTCACTGTATGTTCCGAAAATTTTACTGCCAAGTCCCATTACAGACCTCCAAAATAAACATATTTAAATAATTATACTACATTTATCCGATTTTTTCAAGAGCCTTGAGAGAATACATAATATCCTGTTTGTAAATTTTTATATATTATTCTTGAAAGAATGTCGAAACAGTTATATAATAGTATATATCAGCGACATTGAAAGGCATACGGATAATGGTTAAGATAAATATTGTACTTCACGAGCCAGAGATACCGCAGAACACGGGTAATATAGCGCGTACCTGTGCCGCAACGGGCACGGCTCTGCACATAATAAAGCCTATGGGCTTCACTATCGACGACAAAAAGCTAAAACGCGCGGGGCTTGACTATTGGGACAAGCTCGATATCACGTATTATGAATCCCTTGAGGATTTCTATGAAAGAAACGCGGGGGCGCTTGTATATTACTACACCACGAAAGCCCCCAGAGCCTACACCGATATCAAGGAATATCCCGATAGCGTATACATTATGTTCGGCAAGGAGAGCCGCGGACTTCCCGAGGAGCTTTTGCTCGACAACAAGGAATTTTGCGTACGCATACCTATGCGCGACACCCTCCGCTCTCTGAATCTCTCGAATTCGGTTGCGATAGCCGTATACGAGATTCTCCGTTGCGATAATTTTGAGGGACTTCGCGAGACGGGTGAGCTGACTAAATACGAATGGTAAAGGAAGCAAAGATGAACGATAAGGTTATGGTGGCAATGAGCGGCGGTGTTGACAGTGCCGCTGCCGCGCTGCTGATAAAAAAAGCGGGATACGACGCCGCGGGAATCACAATGAAGCTCTGGTCGGAGACAGAGGTAGTTACCGACACCGATTCGGGAATTATAAACACCGACATCGCCGATGCAAAAAGGATTTCAGAGACTCTCAGTATGCCGCATTACGTCCTCTCTCTTGGGGACACATTCCGCGCCTGTGTCATAGACAAATTTATATCCGATTACAAGAGCGGCGCGACCCCCAACCCTTGTGTGGAGTGCAACAGATACATCAAGTTCGGAAAGCTTCTTGAAAAATCAATTGATATGGGATACAACCGTATAGCGACGGGACATTACGCGAGGATAGAGCGTATGCCGTCGGGGCGCTTCGTAATAAAAAAGGCGCTTGACGAATCGAAAGACCAGTCTTACGTGCTTTGGTCTCTCTCGCAACAGACACTCGCGAGGACGCTGCTCCCTCTAGGAGATTACACAAAAGCCGAGATTCGTGAACTTGCAGCCGCAAACGGATTCATCAACGCCCACAAATCCGACAGTCAGGATATCTGCTTTATTCCCGACGGAGATTACGCGGCATTTATCTGCCGAAGCACGTCAGAGACATTTCCCGATGGAAATTTTGTGGACACCGACGGAAATATTCTCGGTCGGCACAGCGGGATAATCAAATACACGGTCGGACAGCGCAAGGGGCTTGGCATAGCTCTTGGAAAGCCAATGTTCGTCAAGGAAAAGGACACCGAAAAAAACACCGTTACCCTTTGCGAAAACGATGAGCTTTTCTCGCGCAGGTTAACGGCATCCAGAATAAATTTTGTCGCCTGTGAGGATATGCGAACCCCCACGAGAGTTGAGGCGAAGATAAGATACAAGCACGGCGCCGCCACGGCGGTGGTAACGCAGACCGATGACGACACCTTCACGCTTGAGTTTGACACTCCTCAACGCGCTATCGCCCGAGGACAGTCTGTCGTTCTCTACGACGGTGACACCCTCGTCGGCGGCGGGATTATTGACTAAAAGATAAAAACGGCTCCCTAATCGGGAGCCGTTAGCTTTTTACTTGCTAAAATCACATCAGCTGTTGACCGTTGATAAAAAACACAAATGACAGTCCGAGCGCTTGAGCCGCCTTACGGCAGAGTATCATTCTGCCGAGAAATATCTCAAAATAATCAGTAACAGAGCTATAGTTCGTGTCTATTGTCATATTGAGCGTAATTGTTTTCGCTTCTTTATCTATCGCGAGGGCGGTATCTGTAACCGAAAAATTGACTCGGTCGTGTATATCAAAGGTCGAAACGTCATCGTTGCGGACACGGCTACGGCGCACGTCGGATTTATCGGCAAGTATGAGCGCCGCCGCTATCGGGCTTACGGGAACGCCTGTTCCCTCATCATGGTTTCCGATAGCAGTTACCACTGTCGCAAGCTCCTCGGCATCCATTCCGAGTTTATCAAGTATACGGAACGCCATAATCGCCCCGCTCTGCGAGTGGTCAACTCGATTCACAAGATTTCCTATATCGTGCATATACGCCGCGATGCAGCCAAGCTCTACCTCCCTCTCGCTATAGTCAAGCGCTGAAAGGATATATTTTACGGTATGAGCCGCCTTTGTCACGTGGGCAAAGCTATGCTCGGTATATCCGAGGGCAAGTAAAGACTCGTCCGCCTTGGTAATATAAGCTCTTATGGCTTTATCGTTCTTGATATCATTGAATGTCAGAATGACCGCTCACCTCTTTCTCTTCGTTTGTATTTTCCGCGTTTTCTGTTTTGTCCTCACCGAAGATATACCCAAGACTGTCGGGTTTTATTCGTATAAGAGCGACAACCACATAAACGGTAACGGCAATTGCCAATACGGTAGTGATAACTACTGTTGGGGTATCCCATATGGTTCCTCCGCCAAGCTCGGGAACGACACCTCCGCAAAAATTATATACCGCGTGAAGCAGGACACAATGCCAGATACATCCCGTTTTCATAAGCACAACAGAGCACATTCCTCCGATGAGGAAGGAATATCCGACCTGAAGTATTACCGCGGCAGGAGAGGCTCCCGCAAGGATATTTACAAGATGTATAGCTCCGAATATCGCGGAAGATATCACTATCGACAAAAAGATATCAAAGCTACTCTTTCTGTGCCGTCCAAGCACGAGCATAAATATACATCCTCTGAACGCCATTTCCTCAAAAAATCCAACAAAAAGGCATTGAAGCGCATAGAAAAGTACCGCAGAGAGAGCCGCGTCTATATGTGCTTTTCCTGAAAAATACGGTATTATCGGAAAATTATTGATAGCCACCGCCCAGCAAGGCAATGTGAATAGTATCGCACGTAAAAGCCCCCTGCCCCTTATCTTCAACACATTCTGATAGGAGCAATAAAGCACAAGCACAAGGCAAAGCGCTCCGCCAACCGCTCTGGTTACAAGGGCGTACATTGCATCCGCGTTCTCACCGACGAATATCCTTTTCTTGAAAATCTCACAAATAACGAGAAGCAGCATTGACAGAATAACTACCGCTATATATATGTAATTTTTAACCTTTTCCTTATTGTGCATACAGCTTCTCCGATTTATATTATTCGCCTTTATCCTCGTTCTCTTTATTCTCCGAGGACTCGCCGTAATCGTAATCGTATTCCTCTTCCTCGTATTCGCTCTCCGCTACGTCAGATGTACCGTCGGACACTGCCTTTGGAGAATATTCAATATTTCCGATACGGCGTTGCAGAACAATGAGAAGAACACCTCCCACTATCATAAGGACAGCCGTAAGCTGCGAGGGGGTTACGAAGTCAACGAAGGTCGAGCCTCTGTAGTCGTCGCGAAGGTATTCAACGACAAATCGCCAAGCGCCGTATGCGCACATATATATCTGGAGGCAGTAGGTCTGCTTATCCTTGATACGCAACAAAAGATATACGAAAAGGAACGCAAGGAAGAGCGCCTCGAGAAGTTGGGTTGGAATTACTTTTTGCATACGTCCGTCCACAAGCATTTTTATGCCAAACCAAGCATCGGTGCTTTTTCCGTGGCAGCAACCCGCGAAAAGGCAGCCTATTCTTCCTATCGCGTGAGCTATGGCGATAGAACAAGAAGCGATATCCGCTATCTCAAAGAAGCGTGTCTTATGCTCACCGTCGGGCAGAATTCTGCTTCCGACAAGAAAGTATATGAGCAGAAAGAACGCCGCGCCGCCGATAAGTCCGCCGTAAAACGTGGCTCCTGTCTGGGCGTTGATAACGAAACCGCCGTTCTTTTTGATATTGTAAAACGCCTGAAACAGAACAGCCGAAAAATAGCCGCAGATAATCGCTCCGACCGCGGTGAAGATGCAGAGATTCTGAAGCTTCGCTCCTATTTTCAGCTTGTCCGCCATTATTCTGTAAACAATTATAGCCGCCATAACGGCAAGGCACATACAGATAAGATACAGGTCTATACCGGGTAATATCTCATTAGGATACATTTTATTTTTCCTTTCGTTTTGAGGATTATAAAACAATTATACCGCAAATCGACATACTTGTCAATTATGCGGTATAATTTTATTGCTATTTACTTTAAGCTATCTTACGACATAGAGGAATAGTTGGGAGCCTCTTTTGTGATGTTGATGTCGTGAGGATGAGACTCGCGAAGTCCCGCGCCTGTTATGCGGACAAACTTTGCGGTCTGACGGAGAGTTTCAATGTCGGGCGCTCCGCAATATCCCATACCGGAACGGAGTCCTCCCATAAGCTGATAAATTGTATCGGAAAGTGCGCCCTTGAAAGGAACTCTTCCCTCAACTCCCTCGGGAACAAGCTTCTTGTTGCCCTCCTGGAAGTATCTGTCCTTGGAACCGCTCTCCATAGCAGCGATAGAGCCCATTCCTCTGTATACCTTGAATCTTCTTCCCTGATAAAGCTCCTCGCTTCCGGGGCTTTCCTCACATCCCGCAAACATAGAACCTATCATAACGGTGGAAGCACCTGCAGCGAGAGCCTTTACGATATCTCCACTGAACTTAAGTCCGCCGTCCGCGATAACGGGAATGTTATACTTGTCGGCAACCTCTGCCGCGTCACAGATAGCTGTTATCTGCGGAACACCGATACCCGCTACTATTCTGGTGGTACAGATAGAACCGGGGCCTATACCTACCTTGATAGCGTCAGCACCCGCCTTGATGAGGTCGAGAGCCGCCTCCGCGGTCGCAATATTACCCGCTACGAGCTGACAATCCGGGAATGCGTTCTTAACCTTGTATATATTGTTGATAATATTCATAGAATGTCCGTGAGCGGAGTCGAGAACGAGGTAGTCGGCTCCCGCAGCGAGAAGCTCACCCGCTCTGTCAAGCACATCCTTTGTAACTCCGATAGCCGCGCCGCAGATAAGACGTCCGCGGGAGTCCTTTGCGGAGTTGGGATACTTGGTTGCCTTTTCGATATCCTTTATGGTGATAAGTCCCTTAAGCTCGTTGTTAGCGTCTACCAGAGGAAGCTTTTCAATCTTATGGCGTCTGAGTATCTCCTGTGCCTCTGCGAGGGTTGTTCCCTCGGGTGCGGTAACAAGATTCTCCTTTGTCATAACGTCGGCAATGCGTACATTGAAGTCGACAAGGAATCTCATATCGCGGTTTGTGATGATACCGATAACGCGCTTATTTTCGTCGCATATCGGAACACCCGAGATTTTGAACTTGTGCATAAGCTGTTCAGCCTCGTATACGTAATTATCGGCTCCGAGGAAAAGCGGATTGGTGATAACGCCGTTCTCACTTCTCTTAACTCTGTCAACCTGATCGGCTTGAGCCTCGATAGTCATATTCTTATGTATCGTTCCAGCTCCGCCCTCTCTTGCGAGTGCTATTGCGAGACCTGCCTCGGTTACGGTATCCATAGCCGCGCTCATAACAGGAATGTTGAGAGAAATCTTGTTTGTCAGACGAGTTTTCAGCGAAATGTCTGCCGGAAGAACATCACTCTTTGCCGGTATGAGAAGAACATCGTCAAACGTAAGACCTTCTTTGATAAACTTCGAATTATAATCCATAAACCCTCCCTGCCGATATCATCAGCAAATTTTAAATTATTAGAAAATATTATACCAAAACAATTGCGAATTGTCAATAGCACTTTACACAACTTTTTAATTTCTACGCTAAAATCAAAAAACTTTCGCTGTTTTCGTTATTAATTGTCGTATCTGTTCATAAAGTTTTGATATCATAGCTATTTTTTGGAAAGGCGGCGCCTATGAAAAAAGAAAAAAAGCTCTCCCCCGCAAGATATACCTTGGAGTATCTTATCTTTGCGGTAATTTTTTCACTCTCTCTGATACTTATGTTATTTCTCGTCTCAATGCTTCGCACTGACGGCTCCCCAGAAAAATCGGTTCTGGAGCCCGATGCGGAAAGACGATATCCCACGGTAATCATAGACGCGGGACACGGTGGAGAGGACGGCGGAGCTATAGGTAAAAACGGAATTTATGAAAAGGAGCTTAATCTCGCTATCGCTCAAGACCTCGCGGCAATGCTGCGCTCAAGCGGTATTGATGTCGTTATGACACGCGAGACCGACATTCTGCTATATGACCGAAACACCGACTACCGCGGCAGAAAGAAGATGCTTGACCTTGCCGCAAGGGTTAAGATAGCCGAAAGCTATGAAAACTGTATTTTCGTCAGTATACATATGAATTCCTTTCCACAGGAAAAATACAGCGGACTTCAGGTCTACTACTCCGCCAACACCCCCGAGGCTCGTTCTCTTGCCGAAAGTATTCAAAGCTCCGTACAGAAGCACCTGCAAAAGGATAATAACAGAAAGATAAAACAGGCATCGAGCAACATATTTCTGCTTGACAGAATAAAGCATCCCGCCGTACTGGTAGAATGCGGATTTCTCTCAAACAGCGAGGAGTGCGCTCTTCTTTCAAGCGAGGAATACAGGCAAAAGCTGACTCTCTCGATTTTTTGCGGAATTACCGAATATATTTCGGAAGATAATACTTGATTTCGGCGGCGGGATATAGTATAATTACTGTATAAATGTTTTGAAAGGTAATTTATACAATGAAAGGCACAAAGCTTGTTTATATATGCTCGGAATGTGAATATGAATCCCCGAAGTGGATGGGAAAATGTCCGCATTGCGGAGCGTGGAATTCCTGTGTTGAGGAAGTTGTGAGCAAGGAGACCTCTGCCCCCGCGCAGAAGCGAGTTTCCCTGCTCGGAGAGAGCGAGTCGGCGGCATCTCCATTCTCCGAGCTCCAGATGCCCGACTACATAAGAACTGCCACGGGACTTTCCGAGCTTGACAGAGTTCTCGGCGGAGGGCTTGTCTGCGGCTCGGTGGTGCTTCTCTCGGGTGAACCCGGTATCGGAAAATCCACTCTGCTGCTTCAGATATGCGACACGCTCGGTGTGGACAAGCGTGTACTTTACGTATCGGGAGAGGAATCGAGAGGACAGCTCAAGCTCCGAGCAGAGCGGCTCAACACAAAGGGCAACAATCTTTATATACTCACGGAAACGAATATAGAAAATATTTTAGCCAAGGCGGATAAGATAAAACCCGATGTTATTATCGCGGACTCTGTCCAGACGATGTATTCCGACAGAGTTGCCTCTGCCCCCGGAAGCGTAACGCAGGTCAAGGAATGCGCGATGGCGTTTATCGGAAAGGCTAAAGCTCACGGCATATCGGTGCTTCTCGTCGGTCACGTAAACAAGGAGGGCGGAATTGCGGGACCAAAGGTGCTTGAGCATATGGTAGACGCGGTGCTCTGCTTTGAGGGAGACCGCCGACAGACCTACAGAATAATCCGCGCCAACAAGAACAGATACGGCTCGACCAACGAGATAGGTGTTTTTGAGATGACCGACGCTGGACTTGCGGAAGTGGCTAATCCTTCCGAAATGCTTCTCGCCGACCGTCCGACAGACTGCTCGGGCAACTGCGCGGTATGCACGATGGAGGGTACCAGACCTATGGTCGCCGAGATTCAGGCACTGGTCACGCCAACCGTTTTCCCCGCTCCGCGGAGAACCTCGAACGGCGTTGATTACAACCGAACCTGTCTTATTCTCGCCGTGCTTGAAAAGCGGCTCGGACTGAAATTCTCCGCCAACGATGTCTACCTCAATGTTATCGGCGGAATGAGACTTGACGAACCCGCCATAGACCTTGCGGTGGCTCTCGCTATGATATCCTCTATCACCGACAAGATAATACCCGACACGCTTATCGCTATCGGTGAGCTTGGTCTTTCGGGTGAATGCCGAGGAATTTCCAATGTTGAGCAGCGAGTCAGAGAGGCGGCGCGTCTCGGATTCACCGAGGCTGTCATTCCATACAGAAACGCCGAAAAGCTCTCGCCCGATGTCCACTCGGCGATAAAAATAATTCCTATAAAAAATATATTCGACCTGCTTAAAATAATAAAGTAAACCGAATTTCGAGGGAGATTTAACAAAATCTCCCTTTTCTCTGTCAAAGACGACACTAAAAGTATTGACTTTTTGAGGAAAATGCGTTATAATATTAGTATCTATGTTTAAACTCGTTTTGGAGGTCTTTAAAT
>JAFTHJ010000040.1 GCA_017457465.1 Clostridia bacterium
CTTCCTTGAAAAGCAGAAAACTATAAGCGATGAGATAGAAAGACTTGAAAAAACTCATCTTTCTCCGCAGAAAATCAATGTATTGCTCGATAAATTGGAAGAAAATACCATTTTGAGCGGTGCTTCGCTAGCCGATATACTTCGCAGACCGTCTGTAAGCTACGAGGCGCTACGGGAAATAGATGAAAACAGACCGCCGATATCTCACAGAGCGGCGCTTACCGTTGAAACAACCATAAAATACGCGGGATACATTAAGAGGCAAAAAGCGGAGGTTGAGAGACACGCACGTCTTGAAGCAAAGCTTCTCCCCTCTGATATTGATTATCTGAATGTCAAGGGACTCCGAATCGAAGCGGCGCAAAAGCTTGATAAAATACGCCCCGCCAATGTCGGACAGGCATCCCGTATAAGCGGAGTAAATCCCGCGGATATAACTGTTTTGCTTATTTATCTTGGTATGAATTGAGGTTTATATGACTTATAATGAATTTCGCCTTGAATCCGAAAGGCTTTTTAAACTGAATACGGTCGTGAACCTGCCCTCGGAGGATAAGCTTGAGAAGCTTTATTCACTTACTCGGATAATGCTTGAGGTAAATGAGCATATGAATCTGACGGCTATTACAGATTATTCTCAAATAATTCTTAAGCATTATATCGATTCCTTGAGCGTATCCGCATATATCCCCGAAAACGCAAGTATAATTGACATAGGCTGCGGCGCGGGTTTCCCTTGCCTTCCCTTGGCTATATGCCGCGAGGATATAAAGATAACCGCGCTTGACAGTACGGCAAAAAGAATAGCTTATGTTCAGGATACCGCCGATAAATTAGGACTTTCGGGACTTTCCTCTGTTGCGACCAGAGCCGAAGCGCACGGAAATGACGCTAAATACAGAGAAAGCTATGATATGGCAGTAGCGAGAGCCGTTGCCGACCTGCCTGTGCTTTGTGAGCTTTGTCTCCCCCTTGTAAAGGTGGGCGGACGGTTTGCCGCTATGAAAGCAGCCAAGGGCGAGGAGGAATTCGCAAGAGCGGCTTCCGCTATAAAGAAATGCGGCGGAGCGCGTGAGCGCATAATCCGAGCCGATTTGACAAGCGACGGTATAGAATTTGAAAAAAGATGTCTGATAATAACAGAAAAGGTTGCACCGACGCCGAAGAATTATCCAAGAAATTTCGCTCAAATATCCAAAAAACCGCTTTAATAGCGGTTTTTTCTTTTAACTTTCAAGATATCCCGCCAATTCTGCCGATTATTCTTCCCTATCATTTATTATTTGACGGCAGATTTCGAGCGATATTTCACTCTCGAGAATGTATAATGACAATAAATGTTTCACGTGAAACAATTTTATTTGCTTGAGAGGAATAAGAAAATGACGGAATTAAAGTATTTCAAAAGAAACAGAATGGTCGAGGAATATCCCATATCATCGCACGTATTGCAAATTAAGGTTGACGATATTCGTCCAAACCGCGCACAGCCACGCGCTGATTTTGACAACAACTCGATAATCAGACTTGCGGATTCAATAAGACGATACGGGATAATTCAGCCGCTTACTGTAAGAAAATCAGATGCCGAGGACATCTATGCTTATGAATTGGTTGCTGGAGAACGCCGATTACGCGCCGCGAGAATGCTCGGCTATTTTACAGTGCCGTGTATTGTGGTGGAAGCCGACGAAAAAATGTCAGCAGAAATGGCGATTATTGAGAATTTGTTGAGAAAAGACCTCAATATGTTTGAACAAGCATACGGATTCAAAAGACTTATTGAAAACCACGGTCTCACACAAGACGAGGTTGCGAGAAGAATGTCCATGAGCCAATCGGCGGTAGCCAACAAAATAAGGCTTTTGAAATTAAGTGATACCGAGCAACGAATGATACTCGAGCTTGACCTCACCGAAAGACACGCGAGGGCGTTATTGAAGCTCGACGACAAAGAATCGCGAATGGAGGCGATAAGGTATATCGCTGCAATGTCGCTGAATGTAATGAATAGCGAACAATATATAGACTCGCTTTTAAAGAGAACGGCTCGTGATTATACAAAATCCGAGCAAGCCCCAAAGAACTCGGAGGAAAAAGCGGCGGTTTTGTTTGTAGACTCGGTAAAGCGAAAAATAAATAGTCTGAACAAGCAAGGAAAGAAAGCCACGGTGGACGTGGTTGATTCGGCGAGAAAGATAGAAATGCACATAACTATATCGAAATAATCCATAATGTTTCACGTGGAACATATAGCCGTCTTTTGGAAAATGTTTCACGTGAAACATTTCTTTTTACCGCTAAATATCCTCAAAATCTTCGCAAAACTATTGCATTTAAGAGTGTTATATGGTATAATACTCATAACAGTTGTAAAATCTTTCTGCTGATGCAGATGAAAGGAATATATATGGGAAAAATTATATCTTTTGCCAACCAGAAGGGCGGCGTTGGAAAGACGACTTCGTGTGTCAACATTGCGGCTTCTCTCGGAATGCTTGGCTATAAGGTCGTTATAATAGACCTCGACCCACAGGGAAACACTACCAGTGGAGTCGGAATCACAAAAAAAGGCTTGAAGGGAGGAACCAGAGAGCTGCTTTCAGGCAAAATGACCGCGGAGGAGATACTTGTTGATACTCCGTTCCAGAATCTTTCGGTCATCCCCACAAACACCGCGCTTTCAAGCGCAGAATTTGACCTTTTTGAGTTCGATGACTCGGAAAGACGTATGCAGAAGGCTCTTGAACCTATAAAGGACAAGTTTGACTACATACTCATAGACTGTCCGCCTTCCTTGGGAATGCTGACAATTAACGCTTTCACTGCAAGCGATGGTGTTGTTGTGCCTATGCAGTGCGAATTTTACGCCCTTGAGGGACTTTCGCAGCTTATGATAACGATAAACCGTATCAAAAAGGTATACAACCCCGATTTGACAGTGAGCGGAATACTTATAACTATGTATAACGGCAGACTGCTTCTGTCTATGCAGGTTATGGCGGAGCTTGAAAGACATTATAAGGACAAGCTTTTTGAGACAAAAATATCAAGAAACGTCAAGCTCACCGAGGCTCCCGGGTTCGGAAAGCCTGTTTTCTACCACGATAAGAATTCCAAAGGCGCTAAAGAGTATATAGAAGTGGCTAAAGAGTTAAGCACGAGAATATAACGGAGGAATATTATGTCAAAGAAACCTGCGGGACTCGGGCGCGGACTCGGCGATTTGCTTGAAGATAACGCTCCCGAGATAAAAAAGAATACATCAAGAGTGGTTATTCGCACCGATAACAAGAATGTTTCGGTAAGCACGGCGGAATTATACCCTCAAAAACCCAAAAACAAGAGCCTTAAGGCTAATTACAGATAAAGGGGATATGCAAAAATGGCAAGAAAAGCAGGAGGTCTCGGAAGAGGCTTTTACGAAATTTATGATGACAACAGTCTTGAAAAGGGAACTAATCAAACCATAAGGATATCTGATATAGAACCCCGCAGGGACCAGCCCAGAAAGACCTTTACAAAGGAATCTCTTGAGGCTCTCGCGGATTCTATCGCCGCTTACGGTGTTTTGCAGCCTATAATAGTGCGTGAAAACCTCGGAGCGGAGGGAACATACGAGATAATCGCGGGTGAGAGACGTTGGAGAGCTTCAAAAATGGCGGGACTTACCGAAATTC
>JAFTHJ010000041.1 GCA_017457465.1 Clostridia bacterium
CTGACGTGATACAGTGGCGGCGGAAAGAAACTGATAGCCGAGTATGAGTCGGACGAGAGATGTGAGCTTCTCGATGCTCCGAGACAGTACGGTATTACCCAGCAGCATAAGCACCTGAAGGAAATGAAGGCTATCACGGGTATTGAGAACGCACCTGCGTTCTGCCCGATAGTGTCGGATTTTTACAGCGGTATGATTGTGACCGTTCCGCTCTTTAAGTCCCAGCTTTGCGAGGGCTTTGACATAAACAGTATCAGAGAGACCTACGCAGAGAAATACCGCGGAGAGGTAGTAAGATACTGCGAGAGCATTGACGAGGGCGGATTTGTGGCGGCTAACTCCGTGGCAATGAAGGACTCTATGCTCATAACGGTAAACGGCAATGAGGACAGAATTATCCTCACCGCGCTTTACGATAATCTCGGCAAGGGCGCATCGGGTGCCGCGGTTCAGTGTATGAATATGGTAATGGGAATTGACAAAACCATAGGTCTTGTATTATAATGTATATAATACTTATAAAATAGTGTTTTATGGAAGGTAATCAAAGTGAAAAAGATAAACGGCGGCGTGTGAGCCGCAAAGGGATATACCGCAAACGGAGTACAGTGCGGAATCAGAAAGAATAAAACAAAGAAAGACCTTGCCCTGATATACAGCGAGGTTCCCGCGGCGGCAGCGGCGGTCTATACCACCAATCTTGTTAAGGGTGCGCCCCTTACTGTCACAAAAGAAAATATTGCCGACGGCGTGGCGCAGGCGGTTATCTGCAATAGTGGAAACGCGAACACCTGTAACGCAAACGGAATAGAGATAGCAACACAGATGTGTGAGCTTCTCGGCAAGGAATTGAATATTCCCGCAAAAAATGTCATAGTCGCGTCTACTGGCGTTATCGGTCAGCCCCTTGATATTGCTCCTATAGCGAATGGAATCTCTGCACTTGTGAGCGGACTTGGCGATAACAGCCTGTTCGCCTGTGAGGGTATTATGACCACCGATACCAAGGTCAAGGAGATATCCTATGAGTTTGAGGTTGGCGGTGTCAGATGCCGTATCGGCGGAATCGCAAAGGGAAGCGGAATGATACATCCGAATATGGCAACTATGCTCGTATTCGTAACTACCGACTGCGCGATATCCTCCGAAATGCTCTCGGCGGCGCTTTCCGAGGATGTTAAGACCTCTTTCAATATGGTGAGCGTTGACGGAGATACATCTACTAACGATATGGTGTCTATAATGGCGAACGGTCTTGCGGGAAATGCCGAGATAAGAGAGTTCGGCAAGGATTATGATGTATTCTGCGATGCACTTCACGCGGTAACCTCTTATCTCTGCCGTATGATAGCGGCTGACGGTGAGGGCGCTACAAAGCTGCTCGAGTGTGTCGTCGACGGAGCGGTTGACGAGGAGAATGCAAAAATAGTCGCTAAATCGGTAATATGCTCCTCGCTTTTCAAGGCGGCTATGTTCGGCGCTGACGCAAACTGGGGACGAGTCCTCTGCGCTATAGGATATAGCGGAGCGGATGTTGATATATCGAAGGTCGGAGTTTCCTTTGAATCCGAAAAGGGAAAAATCGAGGTCTGCAGAAACGGAGCGGGAGTTGAATTCTCCGAGGATAAGGCAAAGGAAATATTGCTTTGCTCCGAGATTCGTATTCTTATCAGCGCGGGTGAGGGAAGTGGACACGCGGTCGCGTGGGGCTGTGACCTGACCTACGATTATGTAAAAATAAACGGTGACTACAGAACATAAGGAGTAAGCAAAAGCAATGGAACTCAATATCACACAGCGCGCCGATGTCCTCACACAGGCGTTGCCTTACATAAAGAAATATTACAATAAGGTTGTCGTGGTGAAATACGGCGGAAACGCAATGATACACGACGAGCTGAAGGATGCCGTTATGGGCGATATCGTTCTGCTCTCGCTCATCGGAATAAAGGTCGTTCTCGTTCACGGCGGCGGCCCCGAGATAACCGAAATGCTCTCCAGAGTGGGCAAGAAGACCGAGTTTGTTGACGGACTTCGCGTTACCGACAAGGAAAGCGTTGAGATAGTTCAGATGGTACTTGCGGGTAAGATAAATAAAAATCTCGTAAACCTTATCCAGAATAAGGGCGGAAAGGCGATAGGTCTTTGCGGTATCGACGGACATATGATAAGGGCGGAGAAGCTCGATGAGAGACTCGGATTTGTCGGTGAGATAACCGATATTGATGTTACTCCTATACTTGACGTTCTTGAAAAGGGATATATTCCCGTAATTTCCACGGTGGGATATGATACCGACGGAAATACATATAACATAAATGCCGACACAGCGGCGGCAAGAATAGCGGGACAGCTCGGAGCCGAGAGCCTTATATCTATGACAGATATCGAGGGTATACTTCGTGATAAGAACGATCCCTCAACGCTTATCTCCAAGATAAACGTGAGTGATGCTCCCCAACTTATGAGAGACGGTATTATCAGCGGAGGAATGATTCCCAAGGTGAACTGCTCTATAGAGGCTATCAGACGAGGAGTCAAGAAGGTATTCATAATCGACGGAAGAATTCCTCACGCGATACTTATAGAAACACTTACCGATGAGGGTATCGGAACAATGTTCCTTTCGGGTAACAGCTATGATGATTAAGGAAATAGATAAAGAATATATTGCAAATACATACGCGAGATTTCCGCTTACCCTCGTGGAGGGTAAAGGCTCTCTCGTTTACGACGAGGACGGCAAGGAATATATAGACCTCGGAACGGGTATCGCGGTAAATACCTTTGGTATCGGCGATGAGGAATGGATAGCGGCGGTCACAGCGCAGCTCGGAAAGATACAGCATACATCTAACCTGTATTTCAGTGAGCCCTGCGCGAATCTCGCGAAGCTTCTCTGCGAGAGAACGGGAATGAAAAAGGTCTTTTTCTCAAACTCGGGAGCGGAGGCAAACGAGTGCGCCATCAAGGCGGCGCGTAAGTATGGAGTTGACAAAAAGGGTGAGGAATACACAACTGTAATCACTCTCAAAAACAGCTTTCACGGAAGAACGATAACCACTCTTGCGGCAACAGGGCAGGATACATTCCATCAGGACTTCAAGCCCCTCACGGGCGGATTTGTATACGCCGAGCCAAACAGTATGGCGGATATTGAAAAACTCTGCGCCGAGAATAAGTGCTGCGCGGTTATGTTTGAGGTAGTTCAGGGAGAGGGCGGAGTGAACGCTCTTGACAGTGATTACCTTACCGCTCTTGCCGAATTTGCCGAGAAAAACGATATTCTGCTTATAGCCGACGAGGTTCAGATAGGAAACGGACGAAGCGGTGAGCTTTACGGATATATGACCTACGGCATCACCCCCGATATCGTGTCAACAGCAAAGGGACTCGCGGGCGGACTTCCCATAGGAGCGACGCTTCTCGGGGAAAAGGTTAAGGATACATATACTCCGGGACTTCACGGCTCGACCTTCGGCGGCAACCCGATATCCTGTGCGGCGGCTATCAATGTCATTACACGACTTGACGGCGATATGCTCTCGGGAGTTAAGGAAAGAAGCAAATATATATTCGACGAGTTGAACGGAGCAGAGGGAATAAAGAGCGTTTCGGGACTCGGTCTTATGATAGGAGTCGAAACGGTACGCCCCGCGGCGGAGATTATTTCCGAGTGTATGGAACGCGGAGTTCTCGTTATAAAGGCGAAGAACAAGGTGAGAATGTTACCCGCACTCAATATTCCGATGGATAAGTTAAAAATTGCTATAGATATATTTAAGGAGGTATGCAGAAAATGAAGCATTTGCTTAAATTGATGGATCTCACCGAACAAGAGATAGTCGAGATTCTCAATACAGCTGACCAGCTGAAATACGAAAAGAAAAACAGAATTCCTCACCATATTCTCGAGGGTAAAACACTCGGAATGATTTTCGAGAAATCCTCAACGAGAACGAGAGTCTCCTTTGAGGTCGGTATGTACGACCTTGGCGGAACGGCGCTCTTCCTCAGCTCACGCGACCTTCAGATAGGACGAGGAGAGCCTGTGGAGGATACCGCGAGAGTTCTTTCCCGTTATCTCGACGGAATCATGATAAGAACCTTCGCGCAGGAGGAGGTCGAGGCACTTGCTTCTGTTGGAACGATACCCGTTATCAACGGTCTTACCGATTTCTGCCACCCCTGTCAGGTTCTTGCCGACCTTATGACACTCCGTGAGCATAAGGGAACGACCAGAGGACTCAAGCTCTGCTATATCGGTGACGGAAACAATATGACTAACTCGCTCATCGTCGGCGGAATAAAGATGGGAATGAGCGTATCTGTTGCTTGTCCCAAGGGATATGAGCCCGACGAAAAGATAATGAAATGGGCTGACGGAACAGGTAAGTTCCTCTGCACGGATGACGTGCTTGAGGCTGCCGCGGGAGCGGATGTTCTTTATACCGATGTCTGGGCGTCTATGGGACAGGAGGAGGAAGCTGAAGCCCGTAAGAAGATATTCAGCGGATATCAGATAAACTCCACTGTA
>JAFTHJ010000042.1 GCA_017457465.1 Clostridia bacterium
AGTGTGACGGAAATCTACTGGTATGCCTTCGATGGCTGTAGCGGACTGACGAGTATAACTATACCCGACAGTGTTACGAGCATCGATGATGGTGCCTTCAGGGGCTGTAGAGGACTGACGAGTATAACTATACCTGACAGTGTTACGAACATCGGCTCGATGGCGTTCTATTGCTGTAGCGGACTGACGAGTATAACCATACCCGACAGTGTTACGAGCATCAATAATTTTGCCTTCGAGGGCTGTAGAGGACTTAAGCGTATCAATTTTGAGGGCACGAAGACGCAGTGGAATGATATATCAAAAGGTCGTTATTGGAACATCGATACCGGCGACTACACGGTTTACTGTACCGATCAACTATCTCAAAATGGTAGTGGGTTGGAGTGAGTATAACACAAAAATACAACCCACTCCGCGGTAACGAATTTAAAATCTAAAAGAGCCCCAAGCGAGACCAATCTCTCGCTTGGGGCTTTTGAGCTTTACGAATAATACTGTAGAGCGCGGATATTGAATTTATGATTGGAGTTATGCTAATTCGAAAAGTGTGCTCGGTATTCCGCGGGAGACATTCCGTAAATACGCCGAAATACGGCAGAGAAATGACTGTTGTTGCTATATCCTACCGACCTGCCAATATCCATTATAGGGGTATCGGTGAATTGCAGAAGCTCACACGCTTTGTTAAGCCGAAGGCGTGTCAGGTATTCGTGCGGGGTATATCCTGTTCGGGCACTTATCATTCGGATTGTTTGATTTTGAGAAATGAAGAAAAGCTCACTTATTTTGTTCAGGTCAATGTGTTCCGTATAGTGGTCTGATATATATGAGAGTATATGGTCTGCCGTCGACTTTTTCTGACTTGCATTAAAAATGGCTTCCGATAGAATTCTGTCAATGATTTCTCCGATAAACGAGGAACGTTCGGTCTCACAATATGTTTCCTTTAAGATGTTTTCGAAAAGTCTTACCGAAATAGAAATATTGCGAATAAAATAGTGGTTGTCCTGCCATAGCTTTGACACAATCGCAAGTATTCGTTCGCCTGTAAGATTAAGCCAGTAAAATTCCCAGGAGCCTGTCTTTGGCTCGGTATAATATTTCATTTGTGTACGCGGCGGAACAAGAATAACGCTGTTTTGACACAAAGAGTATTTTGTGTCATTCATCTCCATCACACCCTTGCCGCTAACGGTATAGATAAGTAAAATGCTGGATGCGCCCTTGTCATATTTCTGACGGTATTTCTCGTTGCAGGAATGCCACCCCGCCCTTGTGCAGCAATTCAGATAGCGGAGAGCGGGTAGGGTAGGGATATAGCTTGAGATTTTTGCGCGGCCGCGGGGCAGATTTTCATATATCATAGTTTTCTCCGATGTTTTAAAATCACCATTAAGTGTTTTCTTTTTTTCATAAATACAAAAAACGCTTGACGAGCGGGAATATTGCCGTTAAAATAAATATCATAAGCGGTTGTGAGTATTATAACACATATCAGCCGAAATTTCAAGAGTGTACGAAAATTTGAATTTACAAGGAGAATATTACTATGGCTCTGACATCACACGAACGCATTATGCGTATTTTTCAAAACAAGGAGATAGACCGTCCCGCGCTTAAGCTCTGGGGGGCGGGAATTGATACTGACCGTCTGCTTCACCCCGCGTATAAGCCCGTGGCGGAATTGGCGGCGGCAACCTCTGACCTTTTTTGCGGATCAGGATTCGCCTTCAATATCATTGCGGGAAGCAATGTCAACCGTTATGTGGAACGATACAAGACGGAAACGAAAAGTCCTGATTGGATACATCAACACACTGTTTTCCATACTCCGAAGGGGGACCTTCACGAGATAAAACAGGTGTCGACCAAGGGAGAACCCGGTCTTATTGTCGAGCATGTGGTAAAGGAGCCGGAGGATATCGAAAAGCTTCTCTCGATGGATTACGCGCCGTACGTCGTTGACAGTATAAAATATGACAACGCCGTTGCGCAGCTTGGAGACAGAGGTGTTGCTATGATCAATATGCCGCATGCGGCGTATGCTGTGCAGAAGTTGCTTGGCTCCGAAACACTCGCTTATTTCAGCATCGACGAAAGGGAAGAGCTGACACGCCTGATACAAACCTACGCCGATCGCGTACTTGCTCACGCCAAAGCGATTCTTGACCTCGGAATAAAAGAGCCTGTTTTCAATTGGGTCGGTCCCGAGACCTATCTTCCTCCGCTGATGGGCGTTGCGGATTTTGAGGAATTTGTACACGATATGGATAAACCTCTTGGTGAGACTATACACAACGCGGGTGGCTACATCTGGGTGCATAGTCACGGAAAGGTAGCAAATTTCATTGAGAGCTTCATAGATATGGGCGTAGATGTACTGAATCCTCTCGAGCCTCCCAAAAACGGAGATATTGACCTTAACGAAATTATTGCCAAATACGGCAATCGCATCGGTTGGGAGGGCAATATTGAAATACAGGAGATTATACAATCCACCCCTGAACGCCTACGCGGTCTGATTGACGAATGCGTTGAAGCAGGACAGAAGAGCGGACGCTTTATTCTTTGCCCGTCTGCGGGATATATGGAATATCCACAGCCGACAGAGCAATATATCAATAATCTGATGTTTTATCTCAAGTACGGTCTTGAAGCCGTAGAGAGATACGCTAAATAATATATAAATAACCGAAACGAAAAAGACCGTCGGCTGTGTGCCAACGGTCTTTTTCTGCTTGGTGGTCGAAATCCCCCCTGTAGAACTGGTGGTTTATTTCGACCACCAAAGAGAAAATCCTTGAAAACATTGTGTTTTCAAGGCTGCTTTTGCTTAATGTATTTGCTGAATCATAGCAACGTGAGCTAAATAAAGAAATTCGGCAGCACTGACAGCAATTGTTGGCTGTCGGCACTGCCGACTGGTGCGGGTGACAGGAC
>JAFTHJ010000043.1 GCA_017457465.1 Clostridia bacterium
CACTTGCAGACTACAAGTTTGATAGGTCGGAGGTGTAAGCACAGTAATGTGTTCAGCTGACCGATACTAATAGACCGAGGGCTTGGACTTAAATGTTCAAACGATTTTAATTACTTGGGTTTCGTATCCTTACTCCTAAAATGACTTTATTCGGCTTTCAGTGGGCATATATCACAGAATCCGTTGTTGGAAAACAACGGATTTTTTTGTATTTAAGGTTGATTTTGTTGGATTAATATGTTATAATTAGTCGAATTTCAAAAGAGAGGTGTTTTTATATGAATCTTGAAGGAAAAGTTATCAATATTCTCGGTGACAGCATTACAGAGGGGTCCGGTGTGTCCGATATTGAAAATTGCAGATATGATAACCGTCTCAAGGCGCTGCTTGGACTCAAAGCGGTGAATAATTACGGTATCGGCGGAACGCGTTTGGCGCATCAGACGATACCGAGCGAAAAGCCCAGGTATGACCAATGCTTCTGTGGTAGAGCTTATGAGATGGATAAGAACGCGGATGCAGTAGTCGTTTATGGCGGCGTCAATGATTATCTGCACGGAGACGCTCCGATAGGCTCTGAAGGCGACAAAACTCCTGCGACCTTTTATGGAGCGGTATATTTCCTTATGAATTTTCTAAAGGAAAATTACCCAGATAAGCCTATAGTCTTTATGACTCCCGCGCACTGCTACCGTGTTGATTACGGTCACGATTACGAGCCTTCAACTAACTATAAAAAGAAGCCCGACGCGCTTCCGCTCAAGGGATACGTTGATATTATAGAGCAGATGGGAGCTAAGATGGGAATACCTGTGCTTAATCTTTACGACAAGCTGGGCATTAACCCGAATGAGCCTGATGATAGCGCGAAATACACTACAGACGGCTTGCATTTCAATGATTTGGGACACGAATTTATTGCCGAGTTATTGGCGGATTTTTTGAAGACTATTTAAAAGAGGGAGATTTGTTATGAATTTAGAAGGAAGAATAGTAAATTTTCTCGGCGACAGTATTACCGAGGGTGTTGGAGTGTCAGATATAGCAAATTGTCGATACGATAACGTGCTGAAAAGAGAGCTTGGTCTCAAGGCGGTAAATAACTACGGTATAAGCGGCACGAGAATTGCGTATCAGACATCTCCGAGCGGAAACGCGAGCTTTGATTTGTATTTCTGCGGAAGAGTATACAAGATGGATAAAAACGCAGATGTGGTTGTTGTTTACGGCGGAACCAACGATTATCTTCACGGAGACGCTCCGATAGGCGCTGATGGTGACAAAACTCCCGCCACGTTTTACGGCGCGGTATATTTCCTTATGAATTATCTGAAGCAAAACTATGCGGGAAAGACCATTGTGTTTATGACTCCCGCGCACTGCTGTGGTACTGACGGCCCCGATGCCTACGTTTCAAACAATCCGATAAAGCGTGAGGACGCTATGCCTATGAAAGGATACGTTGATATTATAGAGCGTATGGGAGTTAAGATGGGAATACCCGTTCTTAATCTTTACGACAATCTGCGAATCAACCCCAACAATCCCGAGGATGCTGAAAAATATACGACCGACGGACTTCATTTTAACGACGACGGACATAAGGTTATCGCGGAGCTATTAGCCGATTTTTTGAAGGCGCTCTGACTTTTCTTATTATAAAAGATAAAGCAAAACCGCAAGGATCATTCCTTGCGGTTTTGCTTTTTTTTATTCTTTGGTATCAGCCCGAGGATCCGTCTTCGTTTGTATCGTCAGAGGGAAGTGTGGGCGTATTGACGTTTTCGTTGTTCGGGGTGTTGTCGACATAATCATCGTCCTCTATTCCGTATATCGAGGTACATCCACTTGCGAGAAGCTTATAGGATTTACCTGTAGATGTGTAGTAGAGGTCGTAGGTTCCCAAATCGGGATCGGCAACGTAGGTGAACGTGCGCTTGAGGTTTTCGTCGATAAATATAGGCGAGGTCTTGACTTCGGAACGGTTGAATTCAGCAATTTCCTTGCCCGAGCCTTCCTCTGTCATATATGCCTTTGTGTCTTCGAGAATCTCAAAGTAGAGAATGTTGGAATATTTGTTCATAGAGATATTGGTAACATCTCTTGCTATAGTCTGTCTCTTCTTTGAAGAAGCCTTGTAGAATCTCAAGGTGTCTTCCTCATCGATATAGTAGATGTTGTTTTTCTCTGTTATAACATACTCTACAACACCCTCGGCAATTCTTTGAGGAGAACGGTTTTTATCGTCAAGGTCGATATAGTTGAGCACGTTATCAGACGTTACGAAGTAGAACATATCTCCGTCGGAATTGAGCTTACCGTTGTATTTGCTCAAGGACTGGGATTCGTACTTGCTGTCTATGCGGTAGGTGGCGCTGGTCAAACCGTTAAGGAATGTGTTCTCAACAACGATATCCTTCAGGGTGGAGAGACAAGCGATAGAGGGGTCTGCGATAAGGGGAACGCACTTTCCTGCGCCTATCTTATGAGACTCGTTCTTTTTCACATTGTATATGTAAGAGGTATAACCTGCCTCCGCAGAGCCTACAGTATAGATTATCTCGGTGCCCTTGACGTTTGCGTATGTGATTTCATCAAATCCCGAGGTGATGTTGATTTTCTCGTTCTCGGTGTTGTCTCCCGTGGGGATAGCGTAGAGCTTTTTGCTTATGAAATCCTCGGAGGAGATGCCGTATGCGTATACATATTTTCCGCCTGCCGAAACCTCAACGGGGTACATATTGTCAGCGTAGTCATCACTGAATCCGCCCTGAAAGAGGAAAAGGTCAAACTGATTTATGTCATTTTTCTTTGCCTGTGTATATGCAACAGAGGAAGCATCGGGAGCGATAACAAAGTTACCCGCGGTAACGTTCTTCGTTATTCTTTCTTCGCTCTCGTCTGCGTACAGATAAACCGCAGCCTCGTCTCTGTAAACCACGCCGGGCTCAAACTCCGCAAGGGCAATTACATCGGTTATTGCGGTGGTGACTATCTGTGTCAGCTCTTTCTTCTCGAGGATGTATACATAATATCCCTCGGGAGTGCTCTCGATTACATATGCAAAGGAGTTGTCCGCCGCGGGAGTGACAGAAAGCTCGTTTTCAAATCCCGCACCTATGACCTCTCCGTTCATAGCCACATAATAGAGTCCGTCCTGCTCGTACGCGACAAAGGAATTGTTTTCCATCTTCATTCCGTTGCTGCTGCCCGATTTGCTGATTATAGCAGCGCCCACGATTATGATGAGGACAGCTGCGACCACACAAGCCGCGGCGATAAGCAGAGTTTTGAGGTTAATCTCGAAGCCGCCCTTTTTCTTCTTGGGAGCTTTGGGTTCTCTCTTTGGTTCTCTGGTAGTCTGCGCTGTGTCGAACGCGTTAAAATCGTCTGTTTCGCTGTTTGCCGTATTGAAAGCCATTCCGTCATAGCGATTCTTCGCGGAATGGGTGTTTCGAGGCTCTGTTACGCCTGCGAAAGCCGGGCGATAATTATTCTTAAAAATCATTTATTAACCTCCGACAGTTCATTTATACTTACTCGCAATAATTTTACCATAATTATATTATATATACAACAACACATTGTTAAAAAACTATGAATAATTTTTGAACATCACGAAAGACCACCACAATATGTTGTGTGCTTTTTTGGCGAAACTTGCCGTATTTTGGTTTTGGGCAATTTTTAAGTGTTAATTTTTAGCTTGAGGGAGGGACTTGTCTGTCATAAGCTTGGGCACTGGAAAATATACTTGTACAGAAAAGAGAAACAAAGTCTGAAAAAATGGGGGTAAAGATGGGGACGACTATTCTCAATCCAACGGTAAGGAATATATATCCCTCGGAGCTGGACCGCTTTTTACCTTCGGGGCTTGTAGCGGAAATAAGGCGTCTCGGCGGCTCACACGGGCGGATAGAGGAGATACGCTTACGGGCGGGAGGAAGATGTGCCCTTACTACCGACCGCGGCAATGTCTTTCTGAATACATCGGTTACACTTGTCGAGCTTCAAGGGATACTTACGGCTATGTGCGGAAACTCTCTTTACGCTTACAGAGACACGATAAACAACGGATATATAACTCTGCGCGGAGGAATAAGAGTCGGGCTTTGCGGAAGAGCGGCTACAGAGCTTGGCGGTGTGCTTGGGGTATACGATATATCCGCGCTGAATATAAGGATACCATCCCCGATTCGCTCTGTGGGGGAATGTATTTGCGGACTTATACGGCGGATGAAAAAGAGCGCGGGGGTGCTTGTTTACTCGCCTCCCGGAGTTGGAAAGACAACACTGCTTCGCTCTGTGGCATATAAGATGTCAAGCGGAGCTTCTCCGTGGAGGGTTGCGCTGATAGATACCCGAGGGGAGCTTGGGTGCTTTGATGAGATGAGAGGCGCGTCTATGGATGTGCTTTCGGGCTACCCGAAGGGAATTGGAATAGAGATTGCCGCGAGGACACTGAATGCCCAGCTTATGGTGTGCGATGAAATAGGCGGTGATGAGGAGGCGAGTGCCATAATATCGGCGCAGAATTGCGGAGTGCCACTCCTCGCGAGTGCTCACGGAGATACTATAGAGGGACTTTTGCGGCGTACTGAAATATACAGGCTTTCCCGCGCGGGAGTATTTGGCGCATACGTGCGCATAGAACGGCGCTCGGGGGGCGGCGAATATAAATATACCGTTACGGAGGCGGAGGAGGCGTATGCTCTTTTACAGAATAGTGGGCGCTCTGATTCTCGCGTTTAGCGGGTTTTATGCCTCTGTATCGATGAATTCGAGGCTTACAAATACCCTGAAGCAGACAGAGGCGATTATTACGCTTATGCTGTTTATACGCTCTCAAGTTGAATGCTTCGCGCTTCCGTCAAGTGAGATGATTGCGCTATGCGACAGAGCGCTGCTACGCGAGTGTGGCTTCGAGGGGGATGAGCCGCCAACTGATATTTGCGCACTTTTTGATAGCTTCGGGATAGCTGATTCCAAGACTGCTCAACTTGCCCGAAGCTTCGCGGAGAGCTTCGGCAGATGCTATCGCGAGGAGCAGATAAAGGAGTGCGATTATTACATTGAATTGTTCAGAGACCGCAGACAAATACTTGCCGAGGCGCTTCCCGCAAAGAAAAGGGTAAATTCCACTCTTTGTATATCCTCGGCTATTGCTCTGATAATCCTGTTTTTGTGAGCGGCTCTTTTTGATACCAAGTGAAAGGATACTTAATTTTATGGATGTCACGCTTATATTGAAGATTGCCGGTGTCGGTCTGCTTGTGTCGGCGGCGTCGGCGATTTTAAATAAATCGGGCAAGGACGAGCAGGCTATGTTGGTGACGGTCGCGGGGATAATCGTCGTTATGCTTATGCTCGTGGGAGAGATAGGTGAGCTTGTGGATACCGTCCGTTCGGTGTTTGGACTGTGATATGAGCGGAGAGCTTATAAAAATATGCGCTCTCGCGGTGATAGGCGTTGCGGTGGGCGCACTGATAAAGGAGATTCGGAACGAGATAGCCTTCGCTATACGCGCCGCGGCGTGTGTTATGATATTTGGAATTCTGATAATAAGCGCCGAAGCCTTACTTGAGCAGATGCGAGGAGGATGGCTTGGCGAGAGCGCCGAATATGCCGAGGTGACGGTAAGGGCGCTTGGGGTTGCGCTTCTGACGCATCTAACGACGGGGATATGTCGGGATTGCGGTGAGAGCGGTATTGCCTCGGGGGTGGAATTCGCGGGGAAGCTTGAGATACTTTTTCTATGTATTCCGCTTATAACCGAAATACTCGGATATGCCTCTCGGATAATCTCGCTTGACGGATAGCTTGAAAGGAAAGAGCTGATGAAAAAAAGTAAGGTCGTATTGGTGGCGCTTATGATATGCGCGTTGAGTATGCTTTTTACTGCTTTTGCCTCTGCCGCGGATGGGGCGTCGGAACTCCCCGAGGAATATTACGGTATGCTTGAGCAGCTGCCCGACGAGGTCACAGAGGAGCTTCCCGATAATATTTATTCCGAGGACAGCGAGGAGGTCGGCGAGGCTTTGACCGAGCTGGTTGATACCGAGCGGATATTCGATTTTATAGGAGAGCTTATCGGTGACGGCTTTTCCGAGGCACTCGGACTTGCGGCGAGGCTTTGCGGTATACTCGTTATATCCGCGATATTTTCTGCGTTCAGAAGCTCTCTGAAGTCAGAGGCACTTTCCGGCGCGATAGGCTTTTGCTGCTCCTGCGCGGTCTTTGTGGCGGTGGCGGGGGTTATTTACGAGCAGATAGAGATGGTTGGACGCTTCTTTGAGAGAATAAATTCGGTGATGCTCTCTATAATACCCGTGACGGGCGCTGTCTGGGCTATGGGAGGAAATGTCAGCACTGCTTCAACGGGAAGCGGTACGCTATATGCCGCTCTTGCGGTATCGGAAAATATATGCGCGGCAACGATAGTTCCCGTGAGCGGTATTTGCACGGCTCTGGCGCTCTGCAGAAGTCTCTCCCCTGACATTAATCTTCAGGGAATAGCGTCGGGAATAAAGAAATGCTACACATTTATCCTTGGCTTCATTATGAGTATCGTTATAGCGTTGCTGTCGGTTCAGACCTCTCTGACGGCAGCCGCCGATACGGCGGCTGCAAGGGCGGCGAAGCTGGTTACCTCCTCGATAATTCCCGTTGTGGGCGGCTCGGTTTCGGATACTCTGCGTACGGTAGCCTCGGGAGTGCAATATATGAAAAGCGTGGTTGGCGTCGGGGGCATAGTAATGATACTTATTCTTGTTTTGCCAACGCTTGTTTCCTTGATTCTGACTCGTTTTGCTTTTATAATATCGGGATGTGTTTCGGACTTGCTCGGGTGTGAGAACGAGAGCCGACTTATAGCTGACCTCGGGGGCGTATGGGCGTGTATGATAGCGGTGGTCTCGATGACCTCTGTGATGTTCATTCTCGCTATGACCTTGTTTATTAAAACAACGGTTGCCGCAATGTGACGAAAAATGTAATAAAAAGGAATATTTGCCGAAGATGAAGGAATATGTAATAACGCTTGTTGGTGTCTGTCTGTTTTGCGGATTTATTACTGTGCTTTCTCCCGATGGGGAGGGCGGAGGAATAAAAAAGCATATAAAGCTTATAGCTTCGCTTTGCGTACTCTCTGTTATGATAGCTCCGCTTGTTTCGTTTGCCGAAAGCCTCGGGGAGTATAACGCTGAAAATCTGTCCGATATATTCGAGGGTGAGGAGTATATAAATAAATATGAGGAAATTTGCAACGATAGTATAAGCACGTATACCGCAGATGAGATAGCGCGGAGGTGTAAGACACGCATATGCGCGGAGCTTGGAATGGAGTCGGAGAGCTTTGAGGTTGAG
>JAFTHJ010000044.1 GCA_017457465.1 Clostridia bacterium
ACGGCGCGGACGTTCTCCGTACTTACGTTCTGTTTATGGGTGATTACGGCAGCGCGGCTCCGTGGTCAGATTCGAGTATGAAGGGCTGCAAGAGATTCATAGAGAGATTTGCTGACCTTACGACAATAGCAAAGGGAAGCGGTGTGACACCCGAGCTTGAGGTGGCTATAAACAAGACCGTTAAAAAGGTTACAAACGATATAGAGGAGCTTAAGTTCAACACGGCTATCGCCGCTATGATGGGCTTACTCAACGATATATTTGAGCTTGGCAGACTGACTGTTGACGAGCTTAAGGTGCTTGTTCGTCTGCTTTGTCCTATCGCTCCGCATATCTGTGAGGAGCTTTGGGAACAGCTGGGCGGAGATGGCTTCTGCTCACTTGCCGAGTGGCCCTCTTACGATGAGGCAAAGACGGTTGATTCCTCTGTGGAAATTGCCGTTCAGGTTAACGGTAAGCTCAAGGCAACCGTTATGCTTCCGCTTAACTGCCCGAAGGATGAGGCTATTGCTCTCGCAAAGGCGGACGAGCGCGTCGCAGCCGCAATCGAAGGCAAGACGGTAGTTAAGGAAATCGCCGTGCCGAACAAGATAGTTAATATAGTTATCAGATAATAGGGATGCGGATTATGCGAGGGAAACCTTTTCAGGAAAGGTTTCCCTCGCGCTCCTTTCCAAACCTTTTTAAACAAAAATGTTGGCTTTTAATTTATTGTATAATCCAACCCTCGAGTTTTTTCTCTAATGTAGACAACCGTCGGACGTTTGCCCACCGACGGTTGTCATTTTTATTATATTCGTTATAATGGGAAATAGGCGAATGAATCGCACCATACCTCGTGGGTACAGGCGGTCTCGACTGTCCGTGAACCAAAATCAAAATAACAGAATGTCAAAATTTCAAATTTTAGAGATAATATTTTCCAAAACCTTTGACACTGCAGCTTATTTGTGGTAAAATATTCTTGATAAATAAATTTGATTTCTTGAAAGGTAAAAAATGGATATTTCGGCAAGAATAAAACAGCTTATAGACTACGCGTGTGAGAAAAAGCTCATTGAGGAGAGTGACCGCGTGTATATGACAAACCGCATAATGGAGGAGCTTGGTGTTTACGAATATGACGCCCCCGAGGCGGTCGCTTCGGCTCCGCTTGAGGAGATTCTCGGCGCTCTTTGCGATTATGCTTATGAGAATGGCAAAATAGAGGAAAATACGGTTACATACCGCGACCTCTTTGACACAAAGCTTATGGGAATTCTTACCCCCAGACCGTCCGAGGTGATAAGAAATTTTGCGGCGAATTACGCGATATCCCCCGAGTGCGCTACCGATTACTATTATGATTTGAGTCGCAACAGCGACTATATAAGAACCTACAGGGTTGCCAAGGATTTGAAGTGGGTGAGTGAGAGCGAATATGGAGATATTGACATAACCGTTAATCTCTCAAAGCCCGAAAAGGACCCCAAGGCGATAGCCGCGGCGAAGCTTATGCCGCAGGGCGGATATCCCAAGTGTCTGCTTTGCGCCGAGAACGAGGGATATTCGGGTAACGCGGCAAGACCAGCGCGTCAGAACCACAGAATAATTCCCATCACTATGGCGGGAAAGCCGTGGTTTGTGCAGTATTCGCCATACGTTTATTACAACGAGCATTGTATAGCCTTTAACTCGGAGCATACTCCGATGAAGATAGACAGAGCCGCGTTCGAGAAGATACTTGATTTTGTCAGTATTTTCCCGCACTATTTCCTCGGCTCGAACGCAGACCTTCCGATAGTAGGCGGCTCGATACTCTCGCACGACCATATGCAGGGAGGACACTACACCTTTGCTATGGCAAGAGCGGATATTGAGGAAAAGCTTATTTTCACGGGATTTGAGGATGTCGACGCTGGAATAGTCAAATGGCCTATGTCGGTTATCAGACTGTCCTGTGAGAGTAAGGAGAGACTTGTGGACCTTGCCGATAAGATACTTCTCGCGTGGAGAGGCTACACCGACGAGGCGGCGTTCATATTCGCGGAGACCGACGGTGAGCCTCACAACACGATAACGCCTATAGCGAGAATAAGGGACGGCAGATTTGAGCTTGACCTGGTTTTGAGAAATAACATAACCACCGAGGAGCATCCTCTCGGAGTTTACCATCCTCACGCCGAGCTTCACAATATCAAAAAGGAAAATATAGGTCTTATTGAGGTTATGGGACTGGCAGTGCTTCCCGCAAGACTTAAGGCGGAGATAGAGACTATGAGGGAATACATACTCGCGGGAAGAGATTTCTCGGAGAATGAGAGCATAGAGAAGCACAAGAGCTGGTTTGAGCGCTTTGCGGGTGATTATGAGTTCACGGCAGAGAACACAGAAGATATTCTCAAGGCAGAGATAGGAAAGACATTTGTCCGAGTGCTTGAGGATGCGGGTGTTTACAAGAGAAATGATGACGGTAAGGCGGCATTTTTGAGATTTGTCCATGCCGTTAACAATATATAATTTATGGAGGTTAGTATGGCAGAGCTTGTTATAACTATCGCGAGAGGATTCGGAAGCGGAGGAAGAACTATAGGAAAGCTTCTTGCTCAAAGACTTGACTGTGACTATTACGACAACGACCTTATAAAGTTGGCGTCGGAGGAAAGCGGAATAAATATCGAGCTTTTCGGAAGAGCGGATGAGAAGGTCAAAAGCGGTCTTTTCAAGAGATACAACCGCAGCTACGGTGAGTATGTTCTGTCTCCTGACAGCGCGGAGTTTGTCTCGGACGATAATCTTTTTAACTATCAGGCGAAGATAATCCGTGACCTTGCCGATAAGCAGAACTGTATCATTATCGGAAGATGCGGAGATTATATTCTGAAAAACAATCCGAACGTCATCCGTCTGTTTGTATACGCCGACGATGAGACCTGTATCAACCGTGTCACAAGCCTTTACGGAATGTCTGCTGCCGAGGCGAAAAAGACGATAGAGAAGATAGACAAGTCGAGAGCGGCGTACTATAAGTACTATACCAACAGAAACTGGTATGACGTCGCGAACTACGACCTTTGTGTTAATACGTCGGGAATAAGCTTTGAAAAGGCGGTCGACGTTATAATGAACTATATCAATACAGTCAGAAGCAAATAAAGGAGAAGAAAAAATGTTTGTTTCGTACAGAGATAAGTCTGTAAGACTCACGGGAAGATGGGATGTAACAGACGAAAGATACGCCGAGGCGACAGCCACAGGCTCTTATATTGAATTTGCCTTTGAGGGCAAGACGGCGGTTGCCTGTTTTGATATAGAGGGCAACAGATTCCCGTTTTTGCACCTTTGGATTCAGCTTGACGGAGGAGATATGTTCGAGTGTCCGATAGACGCTTATCTCCGCGTTATGGCAAAGACCGAGGGCAGACATATATGCCGCATAATTTACAAGGGCGGTGAGGAGGTCTACAGACGTTGGTACAGACCTCTGCACGGAAAGGTAT
>JAFTHJ010000045.1 GCA_017457465.1 Clostridia bacterium
GTAGGAAGAACAACTATAGTTGTGGCTCCGAAAAATGTCGACGTCAGCAGCATCGAGGCGATGGTAGGTTCGGGCAACTGATTTTGGATATTTCACAGGCTGCACCACAGTTTTTCTGCGGTGCCGCTTGTTTTAATGGCAATTGTTTTAGAGTTTGGGAGGAGCTGTTTTGGATATTTTTCTGGCATTGATAAAGAGCGTGGTGGTTATCTTTCTGACCGCGGTTGAGTTCGCTATGTTGGTCAGAGCGGTTTTGTCGTGGTTTTCCTTTGAAGACGGAAAGCTCTCGAATTTTCTCTGCGCGATAACCGAGCCTTTCATATATCCCGTGAGGCTGTTATTTGAGAAGATGAACTGGTTTCAGAACAGTCCGTTTGATTTTGCTTTTCTCATAACTTATATGATAATATCCTGCATAACCATCTTCTTGAGTTGATGTATGATGAGAGAAGAATTTGAGGTGTTGTTCGCGCGGATAGACGACATATGCAGACGTGCCGAGCGCGGTGAGCTTGGCGTTAGCTGTTTTCTGTCTCCGCGCGAACAGTTTTTTGTGGAGAAATTCCTTCTTCAGAGAGGAATGAGTGGGCGATATCTTTTCTGGGGGGGATACGGTGACGCCGAGAGGCGGAGAGCCTTTATTTTACCCGATTATATTGTGTCTTGTGAGGAGTTTTCGGATATAGAGCCCTATGTAGACTCCCAGCCTGTATGCGCGGTCAGAATACGCGGAAGCGGATACAGGAAGCTCACGCACCGTGACTATCTCGGCTCGGTTCTGGGACTTGGAATTGAGCGGGATACACTCGGAGATATAGTTTTTGAGGATACCCAGAGGGAAGAAGCCGTGCTTTTTTGCGACGGTGTGATTTCGGATTTTATCCTCGACGAGCTTAAAAAGGTAGCGAGTGACACAGTGAGGGTGGAAAGAGCGGAGATATCCCGCGATTTTGCGCCCAAGAGGAGCTTTGCCCATATTTCGGATACGGTAGCGTCGGCAAGAGTTGACTGTATCGTTGCCGCCCTTTGCTCACTCTCAAGAGAAAAAGCCTCGCAGACGGTGACGGGCGGTCTTGTTGAGGTGAATTTTGAGTGTGAAACTCGCCCAGACCGTACACTCGCGGCACCGTGTCTTATATCGGTTCGCGGGTATGGAAAATTCAGAATAAACGCGGTGTCGGAGCAAACGAGGCGCGGAAGACTTCGGCTCGATGCCGACAAATATATTTAAAGGAGCCCAAAGGTGTTAGTTTGGATTTTGATTATAATAGGCTCGGTTCTGCTCGACCAGATATCGAAGCTGCTTATAGCGGCGTTTTTGAGCCGTGATGAGTCGCTGGTCGTAATTGACGGGATTTTTCGCTTTACATATGTTGAAAACAGAGGCGCGGCTTTCGGAATGATGGACGAGCACAGATGGATATTTATGGTCTTGTCTGTTGTTGGAATAGTGGCGATATTCGTCTATCTTTGGAAATTCCGACCGCAGAGCAGATTCGCGTGTGTGGCGTTAAGCTTCATCGTAGGCGGCGGTATCGGAAATATGATAGACAGGGTTCGTCTCGGATACGTTATAGATTTTATCGATTTTTATCCCTTCCCGAATCTTTGGGTTTGGGTTTTCAATGTCGCGGATTCCTTTGTCTGCGTTGGCGCGGGAATGCTCATTGTATATCTGCTTATAGACCTTGTCAAGGAGTTCAGACTTGCGAAGACAA
>JAFTHJ010000046.1 GCA_017457465.1 Clostridia bacterium
AAAAGAGGAAATGTCCCAATTGTGCATTGATTGTCTGTAGATTCCCACATCTTCAAGACTTGCATCTCTCCACTGCGCTTCACTGCACCAATGACTGAGGCAGTAATGCACCCTCGTCTTATTCTCGTTCCATCTGTCAAGCTCACCGCCCATACCGATACCGCACACCATTCCCGAACTGAAATGGGTGAGCGTTATCGGATCGTCGGAAATATTTTTAACTGTGTTAGTCTGTCTTATAATGTCTGCTCCCTCGATAAATTCCATACATACGGTAATCTCAAGTGTGTTATCGTCTTTGAGATATTTAAGAGTTATTCCTTTTTCATTCTGCTCGACTATCTCGCAAGGAGAGCCATCCCATATGGTAGGAATACTATCGCAGCCCTCCATAGGGGCGGCTGTGGATTTTGAGGTCTTTAAGATAAACGGCTCAAACGACGCATTGTTTTTTACGAGAGATTTGTAATCAATAGGCTCAAAGCGACTCATCTTAACAGAAGCATCGTCTCCGCCAATAAAATTAATCAATATGTTTTTGTGTTTAAACTCAATATTTTTCATATCATCCTTATTAAACTATGGGGCTTGTCGCACCCCGACAAGCCCCGAGAAATTTTAATCTTTATAGATCTTATCCAAGGTATCCTTAATGTTAGTTGTAATCGTAGAATCATAAGATGCAATAAGAGAGGAAACATCTGTTACTCCCTGCAATATAGTCTCGGAAACACGCTCTGAGAACTCACGGGACCAGCCGTACGCAATACTCGCGTCAAAAGATTTCGTTTGATTTATTACATCCAGCATCTCCACCGATTCAGCATCCTTCGCGCCCCTTCCCTTAAGAACAGTATCATAATATACGGGAAGAACATCTCTGTCGCTGTAGAAAGAGAGCGCATCCAAAAGGGTAGCCGTATTGTGAAGCGTACCACCTTCCAAGGTTTCCGATATTACCAAAACAGGAGCAAGATAATTTACCCAAGAACGGTACTCAGTCTGTGTATTATCATATTTCGGCAGGGGGAGTATTCCAAAATCGCCATCAAATGTCTTAAAGTCGCTTACGCTGGATTTTACTTCAGCTACGCAGAACAATGATCTCTGTGTATTGAAAATGTTGATATAATCGCTGGCATTTCCAATAGTTTTTCCGTCAGCAGATGGACCTCCGTAGGTAAATGTTCCGCTTTCTCCACACAAACGCGCCAAATCTTGCGAAAGATTTGTAAATCTTTCGTTTGCTATATTAGATATTGGCTCGTCGTTTGCGTCGGTCGTAACAAACTGAACATTTCCACCGTCGAGCATGGCTTTAACTCCATTCCAGTAAGTTGTTATTCCGTAAAACGAAGTTCCGTTGGATCTATAGGTAAAATCGTCGTCAGTGTTCAGAGAAGCAACCTCCTGTGCGATTCCTTTCATTTTTTCAATGGTCCACTGATCATTCTTAACCAAAGCATATAAATCTTCTATATGTTCTTTTTCATGAACAGCCTTGTTAAAATATACGCACCAGGTCAAATCAAACGAGGTCAATGAAAGGTTGCTTTGTGTGAAATATAGCGTAGAATATTTACCCGAACCAAGAGTTGCTTCTTCTTTGATAAGCTGACTCCACCACTCCTGATCGAGCTGAAGCTCGGGAATGTCATAAAGATTCTTTAAAGAATTCTGCGTAATAAGAGACATCACGGATGAAGCTTCAACATACGCCGCATCGTAAATATATTCCCCGCTAAGCTGGTCTTGGGCGAAACGATTCGTCATCCCATACCACTCGGCGTCCTCGTGAGCAACAATTTTTGCGTTATATAACGACTGTACATTTTGATTTCTTTCGTATACGGCGGAATTTATCGCTTCACCATTATAGGTTGTAGGCGCAAGGTCAGTGTGCATATTCCAATGACCGCTCTTGACTGCCAGAATATTAAGCTCAAAGCCGCCAAGGTCTTCGGGATCACGGTTATATTGCGCTTTAACTTCTTCACCAAGAGAACTAAGCGTAGTTTCGTCCCCCTCTTGATCTCCTTCGTTCTTTTTACAACCGCCAAATACCGCAAGTAATGATGTAACAAGTAAGAGACACGCCGTAATCTGTGCTATTCTTTTTTTCATTTTTTAGCTCTCCTTTTCATCTATAAAAACTTTTTTAATTGCTTCCAAGTAACCGTATCCGTTTATATCGTCGGGCTGAAGATAGGTTCCCTCCGTCCACTCATTCCAGCTGTTAACAACGATAAGGGGCGCTTTGAGATCGGTTGATTCGTCTATGTATTTTTTTGCAAGCTCAAAGCCCTTCTGAATGTTTTCGGGTGTGGTATCATAGCATATCTCGTCAATGAAATGGGGATATCTGGGGTTAGGGTCCCAACCCATAGATACATTTGGATAATACGGAGCCTTGACGATCTCCTTTACCTGCGCATATCCCGCCTCAACATCACGAACTACATCAAGATAAGACTTCTTGGTATCAACGAAATCGGTATATCCGTAATGCGTAACCCCGTCGAAATTACACATATTAACGAAAGTCAATATATCCATTCCCATTTTCTCGTCGATTATTTTCTCCATATAGCCCTTACCGCGAACGGTATAGTGTAGCTCAAGTCCCGGGAAGCCTGCCTTTACGGTCTGCTCTCTGAACCAAGCAAGCGCGTCAAGCGTCTCCTCGACACCGCCAAGTCCCCGAACAAGATTTTCAATATCAAAGAGCATATATACGGGCTTACCGTCTATCTTGTAGTATGTGGGTTGCGAAAAATACTTTTCTATCGTTCTGTTGACGATATGCTCAAATGTCTTTCTGTCAACAGCGCCGTCCCAGATAGGATCCCATCTGTTTGCCGTTCTTGTATCCCACATCGAAGTTGCGGTGTGATTCGCCCACATAAGATAGAACTTCATTTTATCTCTGTTGCGAGCCTTCAAAAATCCGTTATTGAGGCACTGCTCAAGAAACGGACGGTTATCGTACCAATACCAGTCGTATATAAACACATTAACTCCGTGTGAAGTCGCAGCCTCTATCTGCATTTCCATATCGAAA
>JAFTHJ010000047.1 GCA_017457465.1 Clostridia bacterium
CACTTGCAGACTACAAGTTTGATAGGTCGGAGGTGTAAGCACAGTAATGTGTTCAGCTGACCGATACTAATAGACCGAGGGCTTGGACTTAAATGTTCAAACGATTTTAATTACTTGGGTTTCGTATCCTTACTCCTAAAACAACTTTATTCGGCTTTCAGTGGGCATATATCTGAAGGATTTGCACCTTTAGCTCAGTTGGTAGAGCAACTGACTCTTAATCAGTGGGTCCCGGGTTCGAATCCCTGAAGGTGCACCAGCGGCAAGTTGCCGCACCCATGAGTCGCGGTGAAGAACGACGGAGTATGAAATACATCTTCGCGGTTTAGAGCCGAGACAAAATTGCTGACATAAGTCAGTAATAGTCAGTGTTTTTAACGCAAAGGGTCCACCCGTTCCCATTCCGAACACGGAAGTTAAGCTTTGCAGTGCCGAAAATACTTGGCTGGCGACGGCCCGGAAAAATAGGTCAACGCTGACATAGAAAACAGGTGATACGGTTGTATCACCTGTTTTACTTTTTGTGTTCGGGTAAATTATTTTTACCTTACCACTTGATTTATTCTGTGGCTTGTGATAAAATGAATTATATTGTTCGGGAGGTAGTCGAATGAATATAGGCGATAAAATAAAAAGGTTGAGAACGGAGAAGGTAATGACGCAGACAGAACTTGCGGGAAATGTTGTTACGAGAAATATGCTCAGCTGTATTGAAAACGGAACAGCGCAGCCGTCACTGGCAACGCTGAAGCATATTGCCGCAAAACTGAACGTCCCCGCGGGTTATCTTCTTGCTGATGGAGACGACGAAGCTATTTATCTGAAGCTTGCGGAAATATCAAATATCAAGAATGCTTATACCTCGGGAAACTATAAAATTTGCAGAGATATCTGTCAAAACGTCTCATTTGAGCGAGATGATGAGGTGAACCTTATATTTTCGGAGTGCTCTTTGGCGTTGGCTATAGAGTATTTCAATATGGGAATGTTGAGACGGGCGGTGGAGTATTTTGACGAAGCGATAGAGCTTTCGGAGCAGACTATATACAAAACAAACCACATCCGCGCTGTAGCTGCGGCATATTTCAGATATATGAGAAGAATATCAGCGACCTTGTCATCGGATATTATAGACGAGAATGAGACCGAAATTTTTTCGGCAATGTCGGACGAGTTTTCGCGTTACGCCATATCCTTTGATGCTCTTGAGGATGGCAATCCCGAAATTGCCGAGCATTTTGTGTCGGGGCTTGACGATGAGCAGCATTATGTTTTGCATATAAATGCCAAGAGAGATATGCTCCGAGAGGATTATGAGGAAGCGTATAAGAAGCTTTACAAAATATTGATAAATCCCCATAAAATACAGGAGCCGCTTATGTATTTTGTCTTTTCCGATTTGGAGATATGTTGCAAGGAGCGGAAGGATTTCAAGGGGGCGTATGAATATTCAAACAATAAAATAGAGGTGCTTCAAAAGCTCCTGACAGACAATTAAGGTGGGCGGAATGAGAATAATCGATATAACGCAGGAAGTCTTTTCCTGTAAGGTATACCCTGGGGATACAGCTCCGAGCTTCAAGCGAGTGAAAAGCATATCCGACGGTGAGGAATGTAATGTGACAGACCTTGCTATGTGCGCCCATAACGGAACTCATGTTGACGCGCCTTTTCATTATATTGACGGTGGCGCGACTGTCGACGAGCTTGATATCCATAGGCTTATCGGTAAGGCTCGTGTTTGTGCGATGAGGGGGTTTGACGGGATATTACGTGACACAACCGAAAAAATAATTATTTTAAAGGATTGTGAGGGCTTCACACTTGAACAAGCTGAAGTACTTGCGAATTCAGAGGTTGAGCTTGTTGGAATATCAGGGCAGAGTGTGGGCGATGCGGAGATACACCGAATTCTACTCGGAAAGGGTATAGTTTTGCTTGAAGGACTTATGCTTGATGAAGTTCGCGAGGGAAGCTATACTTTGTTTGCCGCGCCCATAAAGCTCGGCGGAGCCGACGGCGCTCCTGTCAGAGCATTGCTTTTTGAGGAATAGGGAACAACAAAACCGCATTGGTAACAGAAATCCGCTACCAATGCGGTAAAATTATTTGTTTTATCTGTTATTATCATCTCCAAGCTCTTTCGCCTCAAAGTGAGCGAAGATATAGAGCGATATCGCATACACGATAAGAGCGATAAGGATATCCGAGACATAGTAGGCTATCATCCACGCGGCATCCGCAAAAGAGGTCGGCAGACCGATATACATATCGAACAATATTCGGGTACTTATTTTTGCCACCGAGAGGATAATTCCCGATACGAGAGCCGAGAGGTGAAGCGGATTCTTCGTGGAAAAGAATTTTTTTGAGGCGAATAGCTCCTCGTGAACAGATGGCGTTTTCTTGCCAAGCTTGACATTTGCCTTTTCTATAACGGCGCGTTTGGCGTAATAATTCGGAATCAGAATCGACGGAAGAATCAAAACGATTCCAAACAAAATGAATTCAAGCACCAAGTATATCAGCACGTAAATAGCCTCGTCGGGAGAAAAGACTCCGTCGGAAATAGAGGTAATAATCAAATTTGCGAGGTATTTCAAAATGACAAATGATATATAAACAAATATCAAGCCGAGAGATTTCTTGAATGTGAATTTGAATATCGAGTAGATTATTATTGAAAATGACACCGCGTAAGCCGCGACATCTACTATGTCTATCACAAAATCAATTATCTCGGGGAGAGCTGTGGTGGCGTAAAGCACATCCGAGCAGGTGTATATGTATAGCGGGGAAAGAATTAACGACGACAGAGCAAAGAATACCGCCGACGCTACAATAAGCGTCAGAAGCAGTCTTTTTCTGCTTATGCGTGTTGTATCAGCATTTAATTTCAAATCGGTGTTCATCATATATCTCCGAAATCAGCAATTTTTCTCTTTACATTATAACATAAGTTACGGCACAAATCAAGATATTTGACCGATATTTGCATCTGTCGCGATATTCGGGGTTTGACTTGACAAAAGAGCAGATAAGTGGTAAAATAATAGGAGTATCTTGCGAATTTGAGTTCTGTCTCGGAAAGGAGGCTTTATGTCTTGCGTAAGTGAAAAAAATTACATATATCTTGACAAGATAAAGTCGCCTACCGATCTCAAGGCGTTGCCGAGCGAGGCTATGCCCACTCTTGCCGACGAGATACGCCGTGAGCTTATCGACAGAGTCAGTGAGAACGGCGGTCACCTTGCCTCAAATCTGGGTGTAGTTGAGATGTCTATGGCGATACACAGAGTTTTTGATTCGCCCAAGGACCATATTATCTTTGACGTAGGACACCAAAGCTATGTTCACAAGATGCTTACGGGCAGACTTGAGCGGATGGACACACTCCGACAGGCGGGTGGCATCAGCGGCTTTACCAACAGAGGTGAGAGTGAGCACGACTGCTTCGGCGCGGGGCATAGCTCGACCTCTCTCTCGGCGGCACTTGCCTTTGCCGTATCGGACAAGCTCTCGGGCTCTGATGCTTATACAGTGGCGATAATCGGTGACGGAGCTTATACGGGCGGAATGATTCACGAGGCGCTCAATAATTGCCGAAAGGACGTGCGTCTGGTTATCATTATGAATGAGAATGAAATGTCGATATCAAAGAATATCGGCAGATTCGCCCGTAATCTGGCACGTATCCGCAACAAGGCGGGGTATTTCAAGACCAAAAAGGCAACGGGAATATTCCTCAAGAAGATACCTCTTATCGGTAAGCATTTGTTCTGGTTTGTCAGAGGGGTAAAGAAGACCGTGAAAAACGCGCTCTACGGCTCGAATTACTTTGAGAGTATGGGGCTTACATATCTCGGACCGATAGACGGAAATGATTATACCGAGGTCGAGAATCTTTTGCGTGAGGCGAAGAAGCTTGGCGAGAGTGTCGTTGTTCATATAAAGACCAAAAAGGGAAAGGGATATGAACCTGCCGAACAGGCGCCCGATAAGTATCACGGAATGTCCCCGGCGGCATCTTGTAAGTCGGACAAGCCGAATTTTTCACACATTATGGGTGCGAAACTCGCAAAAATGGCGGAGAGTGACGAAAAAATATGCGCTATAACCGCCGCTATGTGTGACGGTACGGGGCTTGAGCGTTTCCGCGATACACACACGGAAAGATTTTTCGACGTGGGAATTGCCGAGGAACACGCTATGACCTTTGCCTCGGGACTTGCCGCGAACGGAATGAAGCCTTATTTTGCGGTATATTCCTCGTTTTTGCAGAGAAGCTATGATAATATAATTCACGACGCGGCTCTCCAGCGGCTGCCGGTGAAAATATGTATAGATAGAGCGGGACTCAGCGAAGCCGACGGAGCAACACATCACGGAATATTTGACGTGGCGTTCCTATCGCAGGTATCCGGAATGAAGATATATACTCCGATTACAAACGCCGCGCTTGAACGTGCGCTTGAGGAGATGAACGAGAGTGACACTCCGTGTGCGGTCAGATATCCGAACGGTGTTGAGTGTGACAGAGTTCTCTCGGAGTTTTATCCGAACGGAGTCGGTCAGGCACTCGGAGCGGTGCGCAATTATGGCGACGGAGATGCTCCGTCAGCGGTTGTCGTAACTCACGGGCGGATAGTCAAGGAAGCTCTTGAGGCATCCGATATCCTTGCGGAAAAGGGAATTAAGGTGGGAATTATTCTCCTTGAGGTCTTGAAGCCATACGGCGAGACCGCCGAGAGAATTCTTTCTATGCTCCCCAAGACCGCCGAAAAAGTTGTTTTCCTTGAGGAAGAAATCAAAAACGGCGGAATGGGTATGATTCTCTCCGATAGGCTCAAGGACACCGCCGCTATGAGTGGTAAGACTGTAAGGCTCATCGCTGTTGATGATACATTTGTCGAACGCCACAAGGGGAACAATGTCTATGCCGATGCTCATATAAGCGCTAAAGATATTGCCGAGATTATATCTTAAAAATATATAAGGGAAACCTTTAAGTAAAGGTTTCCCTTGTTTTTTTACCTGTTTTAAAAGGTTTGAAGAATTCAAGGAGAAGATTCCCTCAAAAGGTTCTCCTTGTTTTCCTTTAAATATCAAGTATCCAATTTCATATATCCGTCCTTAACCCAACCGAGCTTACGCAGAATCTCGTTAAAGATGAGAGAGAGGATAGCGGGGAGGATAAAGCAGACGAGTACAAGACCAATCCAGTTAAGGGGAGTTACCTCATAGGGGTAGCCGTTTTCGGGGGAAATCCAACCCAGAATCATACCTATAGGACCGAGCATACCGCAGGTACCCATACCCGAATTGATAGCCGCACCGTACATCTTCAGGTCAAACACACAGACTGCGAGAGGACCTGTAATAGCCGAAGCGAGGGTAGGCGCTATCCATATCTGGGGATGTCTTATGATGTTCGGCATCTGGAGCATACTTGTTCCGATACCCTGTGAGAGCAGACCGCTCCAACGGTTTTCGCGGAAGCTGATGACGGCGAATCCGACCATTTGTGCGCAACATCCCGCAACCGCGGCAGCACCCGCTATAGCGAGTCCCTCGGAGGCGTTAGCCACAAGGATACTTCCCGTAAGTCCCAGACTTGCGCAGATAGCCGCGCTCGAGATAGGGAGAGTGAGACATATACCGATAACCACCGAAACCACGATTCCAGTTACAAGGGGGGCCTGAAGCGCTGCCCACGAGATAAGCTTACTTATGTAGTTTACAAGCGTTCCGATATGCGGAGCTATGAGTATTGAGAGGACACCGCCCACGAATACGGTAACGAAGGGCGTTACGATAATGTCGACCTTTGTCTTTTTGGATACGAGCATACCCAGCTCAACCGCAATTATAGCGATAATAAAGACGGCGAGGGGACCACCCGCTCCACCTGCGGAGTTAGCCGCGTAACCTACACAAGCGGCAGAGAACATAACGAGGGGATGCGCCTTGAGTGAGTAAGCGATAGCCGCCGCCATTGCGGGACCTGCCATAGCCTGTGCGTATCCGCCGATAGTCGCCATAAACTCCAGATGTGGAATCATTCCAATGGCTTTGAAAATAGTTCCGATAAGAAGTGACGCGAACAAGCCGAGCGCCATAGCGCCCATAGCGTCGATAAAATAGAGCTTAAGATATTTTTTCAGCTTTTCCATTTTGAACTCCTTTGCTTTTTGGCTTTCCTTATTTATTGTATTTTATTATATCACAAAGGTAAAACTCTGTTCAAGTTAAAAATACAACATAATTTTACCTGTATTTCGTTAACAATTAAATCATTTTTTACAAAAAATCCCTATTTACAACAATATCCGCGCTATTGCGGTGACCGCTATACAAAGAAGAATACCGATAATTGTGGGTAATATCGCGGCAAATACCGCCCAAGAAAGGCTTCCCGATTCCTTTTTTATCGTTATGAGTGTGGTGGAACAAGGGAAGTGGCAAAGCATAAAGATTATCACGCACAGAGCGGTGAGCGCGTTCCAACCGTTTGCTCTCAAAAGAGTCCCAAGCTCCGCAAGTCCCGAATATTCAATAAGGGCGCCTGACGAGGAATACGCCATAAGAATGATGGGGAGAACTATCTCGTTTGCGGGTAGCGCGAGAATAAAGGCAAAGAGTATCACACCGTCCAGTCCCATAATTGAGGCGAGTGGGTTGAGAAAGTCGGTGCAATGCCTCAATAGCGTAAGTCCGCCCACCTCAACATTGGCAAAGAGCCAGATAATAAGTCCCGCGGGAGCGGCAACAGCCGCGGCTCTGCCGAGAACATAAAGTGTTCTGTCAAGCACAGAGCGAATGATTACCTTGCCCACCTGTGGCGCTCGATATGGCGGAAGCTCAAGCGTGAAGGACGAGGGCGTTCCGCGAAGCAGAGTGAGTGAGAGGAGCTTTGATGCAAAAAACGTCAGAAGAATTCCGAAGATTATTACCGCCGAAAGAATCAGCGCCGAGAGGAGTGAGCCCGACACCCCGCTCACCGTTACGAAGAAAATCGATATAAGTGCGATTATTGTGGGGAATCTGCCGTTGCAGGGAACGAATACGTTGGTCAGCATAGCTATAAGCCGCTCACGCTTTGAGTCTATTATTCTGCACCCAACAACTCCCGCGGCATTGCATCCAAAGCCCATACACATCGTGAGCGCCTGTTTTCCACAGGCGTCACATCGCTTGAAGCATCTGTCAAGGTTGAATGCCACTCGCGGCAGATACCCAAGGTCCTCAAGCAGAGTGAAAAGCGGGAAGAATATCGCCATTGGGGGGAGCATAACGGCAACCACCCAAGCGAGAGTTCTCCATATTCCAAGCACGAGCAGTCCCGTGAGCCACTCGGGTGAGCCGATATAGCTCATAAAGCGAAGTAGTTGCTCCTCTATATAAAAGAAAAATCCTGATAACAGCTCGGAGGGATAGTTCGCTCCCTCTATCGTTATCCAGAAAATGATGGAGAGCATTAAAAACATAATGGGGAAGCCTGTGACTTTGCCTGTCAGTATTTTGTCTATCCGCCTGTCGCGAAGCTCTTTTTTTGGCTTTTCGCGCGTGACACATTCCCGACATACCTCCTCGGCAATATCGGTGTATTTTCTTCCGTCAAATTCAAAGCTGCTCGGCTTGAGCTTTTTTGCTTCCGCAAACAGCTCAAGCACCTCGGATATTCCGTCTCTGCTTCTCGCGGAGATTCCTATGACGGGTACGCCGAGCATATCCGAAAGCAGTTCTGTATCTATATGTATCCCTTTCTTTTTTGCTTCGTCCATAAGGTTTACACAAACCACGACAGCTCTCGCCGTCCGCATTGTCTGTAAAACAAGAATGAGATTTCGCTCAAGACAAGTGGCGTCGCAGACCACGGCAACACAGTCGGGAACAGCGGACGAGATAAATTCGTCGGCAACCGCCTCCTCCGCCGAATGCGGGGTAAGGGAATAGGTTCCGGGGAGGTCGATGATTCTCATCTCCCGTCCGCGGTGTCGACATACTCCCTCGGCATATTCGACCGTCTTTCCGCTCCAGTTTCCCGTGTGCTGATGCATACCCGTAAGCTCGTTGAAAAGAGTGCTTTTTCCAACGTTTGGGTTTCCCGCCAGAGCAATTATTATCTCATCCTCACTCTTCCTTTGCGGTGTGCCCGTGCTTTCTTTAAGATGTCTTCCTGTGGATTTATGAGTCAGTCCCATTTTGCGCCTCCGAACACAGCTCCGCGAGTATATTCGCGGAATCCTCGCGCCTTATCGCTATAAGCGCTCCTCTTATAAGATATGCCACGGGATCTCCGAGAGGGCTTATCATCACGCAGAGAATTTCCGTGCCCTGAACTATCCCAAGGTCCTCGAATCTCTGCCGTATCGCCTCGGCTCCGCCTACAGAGACGACACGCGCTCGGCACCCCGTCTCAAGCTCATTCAAATGTATATATTTAACCATACCGAAACTCCGTTAAACTGATTTATGAAATAGTAGCTTCAGTAATCAATATATGAATATTGTCGGATAAGGGTGAAAAATAGGGCTGCTTCTGAATGAAGCAGCCCTTGGGTTTTGTCTATTGAATTATCCAATCCGCTAGAAGCATATAGTGGTCGGAATGCTTTGTGTCTATAGTTCTCGGATTGACACATTTTACGCTCGTGTGCGGGATTATATTGTCGAAATCATATTCATCTATAGTGGTATGGGTTATCTCGTCGTTATCCTTGTTCATCATATAAGAGTTTTGCAGATAGGAATAAACCTCGGACGAGGGATTCTGATTGAAATCCCCGAGAAGTATGAAGCTGTCGCATTTCTCAAGTTGAGTGTCTATATCCTTGAACTGAACCGATGCGCTCGAGCCTTGAATGTGTGTTACGAAGAAATCCATAGTGGTCTTATCGTCAACCTGAATTACCGCGTGAAGTAATATGCGTTTTTCCTCTCCGCTTGTTTTCATAGAGAGGTCAATCACCTCATGCTCGATTATAGGATACTTGGAAAGAATGGCGTTTCCGTACTGTCCGACATCTTGAGGAACAGCATACGCGAAGGTATAATACTCAAACCCTGTTTTTTGGGAAAGTATCTTCAGCGTGTCCTGATTTTGATTTCTGTTGCTGAACATATCTACCTCCTGAAGACCGACTATCTCGGCTCCCGAGGAGAGAATATCGTCGGCGAGAATGCCGAAGTCGTATCCCGCAAGATTGCCGTTCTTAATATTGAAGGTGGCAACGGTAATCTTTTTTTCTTCATTTTTAGCCTCTGTTGTCGTAGCGGCGACGGTGGTTGTTGCTGCGGCAGTGGTGGATTCTGGCACTTCCTTCTTTTTACAGGATACTATACTCATAAGAAGCAATGAAGCGAGAATTAATGATATTATTTTCTTCATATTGCATTCCTTTCGCCTATGTCGTTATATTATCCAATCGGTAAGGAGCATATAGTGGTCGGAGTGACCTGTCTTTATTACACGGTGATTCCTTGTTACCATATCGTCGTGGAGAACGATATTGTCGAAATCGTGTCCGTCCTTGGTAGTACTGGAAATAGCGTCTCTGGTTTTGTTTATAATATAGGAGTTATCTATTCTTCCGAATATATCCGAAGAGGGATCTTGGTTGAAATCTCCGAGAAGCATAAAGTTGTCAGATTTCTTGGTATATTCGTTGATTGCTACCATCTGGTTGTAAGCGGGACTCTGCTCAAGGTGTGTGATAAAGACGTCAACATTTGTGCCATCGACATTCAAAACCGCGTGCAGAACAACACGTTGCTCCTCATCATTTGCGGGTCTGTTGGACTGCGGAAGCTGAATTGCCTCATAGCTGACTATAGGATATTTTGAAAGTATTCCGTTTCCGTACTGACCGCCATCATAGTCAAGCGCCTTGGCGAACGCGTAATACTGCATACCTGTTTTTTGGGAAAGTATCTTCATAGTATCCTGTCGGTTGTTTCGACCTGTGTTCTGGTCGACCTCCTGAAGTCCTACAATAGCGGCTCCCGAATCGACGATATCCTTTGCGATAATCGAGAAATCGTGGTTGCATTCGCGACCGTTCGCAATATTGAAGGTAGCTACCGTGACTACAACCTCGGGCTTTTCATATACAAGCGCGGGGTCAACGGTTTTCTTTACCGAGAGGTCGTAGGGAAGCGTGA
>JAFTHJ010000048.1 GCA_017457465.1 Clostridia bacterium
AGGTTACACCGTGATTAAACATATCACAGATGATATAGAGGTCGTGACCTCTGAGAGATTCATGAAGAAGCGCCTTTGCCTCTCCCGTGCCGACTCTGGGGCAGTCAACGTCAACGAGGAACGAGCCCTCTCCGCCGTGACGACGCCAATCCTTCAAATAATAGTCAACCTGCGCTGCGAATTGTTCGCATCCTTTCATTCCGATAACACTGAGATCCGCGTAGTATGGTCCCTTCATTTGCCCCTCCATGCCTTTATTATTTTATATTCCGCGGCGTACGCCGCCAAAGTCAAATTAACTCCGCTAATAATTATAACATATATTTCCGCTTTTTTCAAACAATTTTTTCAATTTTTCGGTATTTATTGATAAAATATATGTTTGCATAAATTTCAGCGAAATATTTTGATATAATTGTCAATTTTGATATTCCAAAACCGCTTATTTCAGCTCGACAACGGTAACTCCGCCGTCTCCCTCGCCGTAAGCGCCTATTCTGAAGGACGCTACACGCCCATCCGCCTTGAGATATTTCCAAAGCGCGTTCTTGAGCGCACCCGTCCCCTTGCCGTGAATAAGACGAACTCGGGAGAAGCCCGCAAGCTGCGCCTCGTCGAAATACTTGTCAACAGCGCTCCAAGCCTCGTCGCCCGTCTTTCCACGCAAATCTATCTCGTCGCGGAAATCGCGGCTCACTGTCATTTTGTAAGCGCCTCTCTGACGGCTGAATTTCTCGGCGACACTCTCCTCCTCAAGCAGCTCAAGGTCGGAAATATCTATCTTCGTTCGGATTATTCCCGCCTGAACTCCCACCTTGCCGCTCTTGTCGGGCAGGTCGGTGACAACCGCCTTTCGGCTCAAGCTCACGATAAGCACCTCGTCGCCCACCTTAAGCACTCTGGGAAGAACGTATTTCTCGTCTCTCTTTCGCTCGGTAACGGGGTTGTACTTTCCCTCGTTGTTCCGTATATGCTCACGAAGCTCACGTCTCGCTCTGTCAAGCTCCTCGCCGAGCCTCTCGGAATCGCGTTCGCGTCTGACCTTATCCATCTGCGCCATAATAAAGTCGCTTGATGCCTTGGCGCTCTCAACCATAGTCTGCGCCTTTGCTCTTGCAGATTCAAGCGTCTTTTCAGCCGAGTCAAGTTTGCGGCGTATTTCCCTCTCGGATTCCTCTCTCTGCCGCTCACATTCCTCTCGCACCGCTCTCGCTCTCTCAAGCTCACGTTCCATCTCGTACCGACTCGCCTCAAGCTCACCTATGACATTTTCAAAGTGCTTGTTTTCCTCGCTCACATATCCCTCTGCCCTCTCGATTATATGCTCGGGAAGACCGAGCTTTGCCGATATCGCGAAGGCGTTCGATTTACCCGGTGCGCCTATTACCAGCTTATAGGTCGGGCGAAGCGTCTCAACATCGAACTCACAGGAGGCGTTGCATACCCCCTCGGTGTCGAGCGCGTATGCCTTCAGCTCCGTATAGTGCGTAGTCGCCGCGCAGAGCGCACCCGCGTCTCTTACATTCTCTATGACCGCCACAGCGAGAGCAGCTCCCTCGACGGGGTCTGTTCCCGCGCCAAGCTCGTCAAACAAGACCAGTGAGCGGTCGTTTTTCTCGTTTATTATCGAAACTATATTCACCATATGAGAGGAGAAGGTAGAGAGCGACTGCTCTATGCTCTGCTCATCTCCGAGGTCAACAAGTATCTTCTCAAAAAAGCAGACACAGGAGCCGTCCTCGGCTGGGATATGAAGCCCCGATTGCGCCATAAGCGCGAAAAGTCCGAGCGTTTTAAGCGTGACCGTCTTTCCGCCCGTATTCGGTCCCGTGATTATCAGTGTGTCGTAATCCTTGCCGAGAGCGACGTTTATCGGAACAACAGTCGCCTTATCTATAAGCGGGTGTCTTGCCCTTTTAAGCTCTATGCGCCTATCCTCGCATATAATTGGCTCACAGGCATCCATGCGGCGTGAAAGCTCGGCACAGGCGAAGATAAAGGCAAGTTCGGTGATATTCTCATAGTTCAGCAATATCTGCGAGGCTATCGCGCTGACCTCCGCCGACATCTCCATAAGCACCCTCTCTATCTCGTGTGCTTCCTTTGATTCAAGCATTCGCAGCTCGTTATTCGCCTCTACCACTGCCATCGGCTCGACGAATATCGTCGCGCCCGACGAGGACGTGTCGTGAATAAGTCCCTTTACGTCATTTCTGCATTCCGCTCTGACAGGGACGACATATCTTCCGCCCCTCTGGGTTACTATATTTTCCTGAAGATATTTTGAATACGAGCCATTCACATATGTCTTCAGCGTATCCTTTATCCTCGAATTTGTGGCTCTTATTTTTCTTCTTATGTCTCCGAGCGCGGGACTTGCCTCGTCGGCAATCATATCCTCGGATATTATCGAACGCGCTATTCTTTCCTCGAGCTTCTTGTCGGGGAGCAGACGCTCAAAAATCTCATCAAGCACGGTGTCAAAAAGCTTGTTCGAGCGGATATAATCCTTCAGCATCCTCGAGCTTCTCAAAACCGCCGCCACGTCCATAAGCTCACGCGGGGTGAGTGTCGCTCCTTTATCGGCTCTCTCGCAGACTCCGCTCAGATCGACCACACCGCCGAACGACGGCATACCCTTGGCGTCAGCCAGTCGACGCGCGTCGGTCGTGCGCCTCTGCGCTCTGTGGGCAAAATCAATATTCTCGGCGGGTGTAAGCTCCGAGGCAAGTGCCGCAGCCCCCGCCGTGGGGGCGAGGGATGCGAGTATATTTCTTATTTTGTCAAATTCAAGTGTTTTAAGCGTTTTATTACTTATTTTCATCTTTCATACCGTACGGTCAAGCCGTCACTTATTTTTTACTGTTTTAAAGAAGTCAAGTGTGTCAAACCCTCTCTCAAGATGGTTGTGCAAATATGTCTCCCCAAGCCTCGAGAAATCCGCTATATCGTTCTCCTCCTTAAGCTCAAAGGCAAAGAGCCTCTCGCGGCGCGCTCCGAGCACGTAGCGAACCGACGCCAGAACCGCGCGGTTCATCGGGAAAAGAATATTTCTCGCTGAATAGGCGTCAAGCTCGGGAATAGGCAGTCCTCCGCTTCCCGCCGACCTGCACTCCTGACAGACAAGAGAGCCGTTCATCACATCGAGATACATAGTATCGGCACAAGCGCAGCCACAGCTATAGCACCCCGACACGTCAGGCGTAAATCCCGAGCAGTCGGCGGCAAAAAGCTCGTATGCTCCCTTTATAATATCAAGCGGCTTGAGCTTATTCTCTATCGCGTAAAGAGTGTTGAGCGTCATTTTGAGAACCGTCTCGGCGCGGACGCCCTCTCCCGTTATCTCACTCGCGACCTCAAGAATATACGCTGCGAGTGCAAATCCCTCTATGTCCGAATTGAGCTTGAAAAAGCTGTCGTTGACCGAGCCGCCCGCAAGCCATCTCATTCCGTTCTTTTCGTAATATTCAAAATTTCCGTATGTAAAAAGTCTGCACAAAGACATATTCTTACTGCGCATACTTCGGGCGCCCTTGGCGCAAATAAGTATCTTTCCGTACTCTGCCGTAAGGACAGTGAGAAGCTTATCGCTCTCCCCTGTCTCTGTCTCGCGCAAAACGAGTCCGTCAACCGTTCCCCGCACCGTACTTCCTTTCTTATTCCTTGTCGGAATATCCGAAATTGCTTACCATTCCAACGCTGTCGCGCCAGTTTTCCTTGACCTTTACCCAAAGATTCAGATATACCTTTGTTCCGAAGAACTTCTCAAGCTCCTCACGGGCATATGTTCCGATAAGCTTGAGCGCCTCGCCTTTCTTACCCACGATAATTCCCGTATGAGATGCCTTCTCGCAGAATATCTCGGCGCGGATACTGATGAGAGTTCCCTCGTCGCGGAATTCCTCGATTACTACCGCCGTTCCGTGAGGAACCTCCTTGTTGAGTGTGCGGAGTATCTTCTCTCTGATTATCTCTGCGGCTATCTGTCTCTCGGGCTGGTCTGTGACCATATCCTCGGGGAAGAACCACTCGGATTCCGAGAGAAATTTATCGCACTCGGCAAGAAGCTCACCGACATTCTTTCCGCTTCTCGCGCTTATCGGCACAAAAGCGTCAAAGCTATGCTTCTCGGAATACTTGGCAAGAGCCTCGGCAATATCCTCTCTGCGGTACATATCTATTTTATTTAGCGCGAGAATCGCGGGTATTCCCGACTTTTTGAGATATGCGATAACATTCTCCTCTACTGCTGTTATCTCCTTGCCCGTGTCAACCACGAGTATAACCGCGTCTGCCTCCTGCATAGAGGAATTAGCCGCGTTTACCATATATTCTCCCAAGGTGTTCTTGGGATTGTGCATACCGGGAGTGTCGAGAAAGACATACTGGTTCTCGCCTACCGTGTGTATTCCTATTATTCTGTTTCTCGTCGTCTGCGGTTTGCTTGAAACGATAGCAACCTTCTCCCCGAGTATTGAGTTGAGCAGCGTGGACTTGCCCACGTTCGGGCGTCCTACTATAGCTATAAATCCTGTTTTTTTCATCTTTATCCTTTCTTGGGGGAACTTTTCTTTCGAGAAAGGTTCCCCCAACCCCCCTCCAAAGAACTTGCTGTTTTTTTGCAGGGGAACCCTTCTTTCGGAGAAGGGTTCCCCTGCACCCCTCCGAAGAACTTGCTGTAATTTATTTTTCTTATTTTACTGCGAGACCGAGCATTTCCATAACCGCGGTCTGTCTGCGGCGCATATCAAGCTCCTCGTCCTCGCCGTTTACGTGGTCGTAGCCGAGCAGATGGAGCATCGAATGAACGCAGAGGAAAGCCACCTCTCGCTCAAAGCTATGTCCGTATTCCTCCGCCTGTGCCTCCGCGCGTTCAAGCGAGATAACTATATCCCCGAGCATATTCTGAAGCTCGTCCACAGGCGGCTCGTCACTGCCGTCATAATCAAAGAGCGGGAATGAGAGCACATCGGTTGCGCTGTCTATCTTTCGGAAGCTATTATTGAGCTTTCTTATCCCCTCATTGTCTGTAAAGGTGACCGAGACCTCACAGTTGTTTTTATAGCCCTCATATGCGAGTGTCGCCTCAACCGACATTCTGACAAGCCACTTAAGCTTATAGGTTATCTCTGTCTTATCCTGTGAATTTTCAAAATATATCATCAATTTATTACTCATTTCTGTCTCCTCCCTCGGGGCGCTTTGCCCTTGTGTTCTTTATCTGTCTGTCCGCCCGATATCGGCTCTCCGAGCGAGACTCGGCGCGTTCCTTATCGTATTTCTCGTAAGCTCTGATTATACTCTGCACGAGCTTGTGTCGCACTACGTCACGGTCGGTGAAATGGTGAACGGAGATATCCTCTATTCCCTCGAGTATCCTCACCGCCGTAGCAAGACCGCTCTTCTGCCCCGAGGGCAGGTCGGTCTGCGTGAGGTCGCCCGTAATTACCGCCTTTGAGTTAAATCCGAGTCTTGTGAGGAACATCTTCATCTGCTCGGGCGTTGAGTTCTGCGCCTCATCGAGTATGATAAAGCTGTCGTCAAGCGTTCTTCCTCTCATATACGCAAGCGGAGCTATCTCTATAATTCCCTTTTCTATATGTCTCTGATAATTCTCCGCGCCCATCATCTCAAAGAGCGCGTCATAAAGCGGACGGAGATAGGGGTCTATCTTGCTCTGCAGGTCGCCCGGGAGAAAACCGAGCTTCTCTCCCGCCTCTATCGCGGGGCGCGTGAGGATTATTCTGCTGACCTGCTTTTCGCGAAGCGCCTTGACCGCCATAGCCACCGCGAGAAATGTCTTTCCCGTTCCCGCGGGACCGACGCCAAAGACGACGGTGTTCTTGGATATGGCTCTCACGTAATGCTTCTGCCCCACCGTCTTTGCCTTTATCGGCTTTCCCTTTGCGGTAATACATATACAGTCCTGCTCAAGCCCCGAAAGCTCATTTTCCTTGCCGTCCTTGAGCATATCTATAACGTATCCCACCTGTTGGTCGTTAAGCGTCTCGTTATATCTCGCCATATCTCCGAGGTATTTGACGGCATCCGCCGCCATTCTCACGCCCTCGGCGCTCTCTCCGCTTATCATAACGGCGTCGCCGTCGTCGTCCGAGCGGTTATATATCTGCACCCCAAAGGAATTCTCTATCATTCTGACATTAGCGTCAAAGCTCCCGAAAATCCTCGCGGTTATCTCGGTGTTTTCTATTCTGACGGTTTTCTGCTCCATTTACGGCAATCCCTCTATCTCTATCTTTTTTATTCTGGCGATATCTTCAATACATTCAACCCGATATTTCAGTATACAGGAAGTGTCCGTATACTCGCATATCCTGCTTTTGCGTATCAGCTCACTCTCGCAAAGCGCCTCACGCATCTCGATATCGAGCTTGTATTCGGCAAGTCCGAGCGCCTCATCGGGGGTACGCTCGGCACTCTCGTAGGTATACTCCAGATATCTCACCGTCCGTATTCCCACGGGAAGCACTCCCGCCGAAAATATATCAAGATATTCTACCGTATCTATTTTATCACAACTCTCATATGAATTTCCACTGTTTCCGTAAAATTTTATTTCTTTTTCGAAAAAAACAAGGTATTTTTCGGTAAAAGTACGCCCTGTATAAACCTTTTTATCGTATTTGAGCGGTATCTCGGCGCAAAAATCCCTCTCGACTCTGCCGAGAACTACGCCGTGCGCGTTTGTATATCTTATTCCCGCCGTCTTTGAATCGTAAAGTCCGCTGACTATAAGCTCCCCCTCGCGCACGTAATCGCCGATATTAAGGACTATCTTTCCTCTGACATTCTCGAAAAGCTCTATATATCCGTCACGCGCCGCGACAATATTCGAAGCCGCGTATCTCTCCCCCTCCTCGGGGATGACCTCGCTCTCCCTTATCTCGACCTCCGCCACCGTACCGATAATATTTATCGACATCCACGATATATCGTCCGAGGCTATCATCACCCTGTTCTCCACAGAAGCGGTATCGACATCTCTCCGCAGGTCTCCGACAGACAACCCGCATTCGCCGAGCGCCGCTATGACCTCCTCCTCGCGAAGCCGCTCATTTCCGTCTATTCGGATATCCCATATAACTCTGCCCGAGAAAAAAATAATAGCCGCGAAAAGCAAAAGCCCAGCGAGGACTCCGTAGCGGCGGCGGTAACGCATAAACAGGGCGGGAACACCATATGCGCGTATCTCCTCAAGCTCAACTCCCGCCTCGGCGCACCTCTGTTTGAGTCTGGACGATACCGCAAGTGAGCATCTGAAGAAAAAGCGCTCTCCCTCAAAGGCGCTCTTTCTGTATATAAATCCGTGTTTTTGACATATATTCATTATTCTCGCGGCGTCTTTTCTGTCAGCTCCGAAAAGCTTGTATCCGCCGAGAAAAAGCAGCACTCTTCTCATTTTTCCGCCTCCTCAAAGGATATCTCTGTTATCCTGCCCTCTATCCCTACCGCGTCGGCATAATATGACGAGCATATCAAGCCCTCTCCCCTCACCGTAATTTCGGCATCTCGGACACGGAGTTTTATCTGTTGGGGCGTATAAAGCAGTATTCTACCCGCTCCTCGGAGCATCACTCCGCTCCTGCCGCGCACCTCAAGCATATATCCGTAAGGAAGAACATCTCCGTCAAGCTCAAGCGCCCGTCTCAATTTCTCTCCAAGTCGCTCCCGCTCTCTTTTCTCATCTTTCATAGCTTCCCCCCGCCTTTTGCCGAGACGGAATATTCCCGCGTCGGTCAAAGTAAGATTTACCGTGGGTATTCCCACTTTCAAAAACATTCTATGAGAGGAAATATTGTGAAATGACGAAAAGATGGCGCAACAAAGCCGACAGGATAAAAAAAGAAAGAGGGGCAATACCCCTCGGACAGATAATATTCGCATTTATGAGCCTCTTTGCTCTGGCTCTCGTGATACGAAATTCGGATGTTGCGATAAAATATATGGGCGAGGGACTCCGCCTTTGCGCCCGAACCGTCATCCCCTCACTCTTTCCCTTTATGGTAATATCCGACCTCGTGGTAAAGAGCGGCGCCGTATCCATCATAGGAAAACGCTTCAACCGCCCTATAAAAGCGCTTTTCGGAATCGGCGGCGACGGCGGATGCGCCGTGCTTCTCGGATTTCTCTGCGGATTCCCTGTCGGCGCGAGAGCGGCTGTCTCTATGTACGAAAGAGGGAAACTGTCGCGCTCCGAGCTTGAGAGGATACTGACTTTTTCAAATGTCCCAAGCTCCGCCTTTATTATAAACGCCGTCGGCATAAGCCTTTTCGGAAGCCGCTCATTCGGTGTCGCGCTCTATGTTTTTATTCTGCTCTCCGCTCTCATCACGGGACTGCTCCAGAATCTTATTTTTAAAGCTAAAGCAAAAAAGGGAAAAAAGTACGATGAGTATATTCAAAATACTTTCCCAAAAGAGAATCACACAAGCATCTCAATAAGTGAGCTTACCTCCTCGATATCCGACTCGGCGACAGGAATGCTCAAGGTCTGCGCTTTCGTGGTCTTCTTTAACGCATTTGTCGGAATACTCGGCTCTGCGTGTGAATCACTCGCGCTCCCCGAATATGCCCGAGCAGCGCTCTTCGGAGTCTTCGAGCTGACAGGGGGAATATCTGCCGCCGCCGCGCTCCCATCGGCGCATAGCGCAGCCACTCTCGCGGCACTCGTCTCGGGCTGGTCGGGACTGTCGGTGCATTTTCAGATAATGAGCCTCTGCCCCGAGGGAGAGATATCCTTCAAGCCCTATTTTGCCGCAAAGCTCTTTCAAGGAATTCTCTGCGCCGCTCTTATGAGCCTCTATTTCCGCCTCGCCTCGCCAAGCCTCACTCTCCGTTCTGACGGCATATCGGCATACGCCCCACACGGCGTTATACCCGCTTTCGTGCTCCCGATATGTATAATTTTCTGTGCCGCGGTCTTGAAAAAACTCTTAACAAAAAAAGACAGACTGTAAAAGATACAGAGATAAATAAAAAGGGGGCAGAAGGACTTGGTCTCGTCGCAACACCGCAAAGCCGCTTTTGATGCGCCTTTGCTACGCTTCTCGGTCAGTCGCGGTTCTGACAACACACTGTGTTGCCATTCATTACCGCTCCCATTCAACCCCTTCTGTGCGAATCCGGCAAAAAAGAGAGATGACTTAAAGTCATCTCTCTTTTTTGGCAGGGGCAGAAGGACTTGAACCCACGACACCCAGTTTTGGAGACTGGTGTTCTACCGACTGAACTATACCCCTATATTTGACAGCCTTACTATTATAGCACAGGAAAATCGCTTTTGCAATACTTTTTTCAATAATTTTTTGAAAAAGATAAAAATTAATCGTACAAAAAATAAAATAAACGGCTTTTAGGTTGACAATTTTCCTCTTTTGTGGTATCATATTTGAGCGGCAAACACTTATTACTTCTTCACTATTAACTCTTACTTTTTACTTCAATGTGCGGGTGTGGCGGAACAAGCCCCCCCGGGCGAAGCAAGAACGCCTTGCGTTCTTGGTACGGAGCGAACCTGTGAGCTTCGTGTGCAGACAGCGCTTGCGCGGAAGCTTTTTCTATGGAGAAAGCTGATTTTTGAAAATAATTTAATAATGCGGGTGTGGCGGAATTGGCAGACGCGCAAGATTTAGGATCTTGTGTTAATTCGTGCAGGTTCAAGTCCTGTCACCCGCACCAGTCGGCAGTGCCGACAGCCAATGTCGCTGTTTGTACTGCCGAATTTCTTTGTTCATCACCCGAGGGCGAAGTTTGTTATGAACACTCGTTTGTTCCATACAGAGTTATCTGATGCCGAGCCTCATCACACAATGGTGGGGTTCAGATTTATTTTTGTTCACCGAACCAAAAAAGAAACTGACTTTTGGATACCTGCCGTAAAGCAGTTCCGTAGTAAACTTAAAAGGACGAGAGTTTTCTCGTCCTTTTTTGCACACTTCCTTGTCCCGTAAAGTATTGAAAAACCACTATGAATATGTTATAATACAATCCAAAAGCAAATTATTGGGAGGAGTAAAGTATGAAATATCAAAATCCAATTATTTCGGGCTTTAATCCCGATCCGAGTATATGTCGTGCGGGGGATGATTTCTATCTTGTAACATCAACCTTTGAGTATTTTCCGGGAGTGCCGATATATCACAGTAAAAATCTTGTCAATTGGGAGCTGATAAACTATTGTCTCACCGAGGACGAGCAGCTTCCTCTGCAAAACGTCAAACCGTCGGGCGGCATTTACGCGCCGACTATCAGATACCACGACGGAATCTTTTTTATGGTCACCACCAACACTACCGCCGGCGGTAATTTTATAGTACATACGAAGGATATCCGCGGAAAATGGAGCAGCCCCGCGTGGGTCAAGCAGAAGGGAATCGATCCGTCGCTTTATTGGGATGATGACGGCGTTTGCTACTTTATGTCAACAGCCTCGGACGATGAGATTCCAAAGAGAGGAATATATCTGTCCACCGTTGATCCTTTCACGGGGGAGATGCTCTCGCCCTCCCGCCTCATTTCTACGGGTTGTGGCGGAAGAAGCTATGAGGCGCCGCATATTTATAAGCGCGGAGATTGGTATTATCTGATGCTCGCCGAGGGCGGAACCGAGTACGGACATATGGAGACCTTGCAGAGATCGAAAAATATATACGGACCTTACGAACCCGCTCCCAACAATCCTATTCTGACACACCGCCATATAAGAAATCCCATTCAGGCAACAGGACACGCCGATCTCGTTGAGGATCAGAACGGCAACTGGTGGCTAGTCTGCCTTGGCGTTCGACCTATCGTTCCCGTATTTACTCTTCATAATCTTGGCAGAGAGACCTTCCTGTCCCCTGTCGTGTGGAATGATGACAGCTGGCTCGTTGTGGGAAATAACGGCACAATAAGCCTTGAAATGGACGGGCCTCTCCCTGGGGCTGCGCCGACTGATGTCTGCCGTGATTTTGTTGATGATTTTGAGGCTGGTACACTCAATAAGCATTGGAATTTCGTTCGAAATCCAATGCCCGAACGCTATCTGTTAGCAAACGGAGCCATCACACTGAAGGGCTCGGAAGAACGGCTCTCGTCCCCCAATGGACACCCCACGATGATTGTTACACGGCAGAAGGAATTTGATATGCAAGTCACCGCCGATATGCGCGGGGAAATAGTTTCAGAACAGTGCTCGGGGCTGTCTGTCTTTTACAACGAGGATTATCATTATGATATATTTGTAACGCACGAGAACGGCGAATATTGCGTTTGTCTGCGTAAGCGTGTAGCCGATATCGAGCTTATAAGCGCGAAGCATAAGATAGATTACAAAGGGGCTATACGCCTGATGGTTGAAAGTGAGCGCGAGTGGTATACCTTCTTCTATGAAGCAGACGGTGATTACATTGAGTTAGGACGCGGAATGACCGCTCCGATATGTACCGAATGTACCCATACGCTGACCTTCACGGGAACGGTTTTCGGTCTGTTCAGCGAGGGCGGAGAGATATCCTTCGAGCGCTTCAGTGCGAGAGTGACGGAGCAGTAACCGATTTTCAATATCATCTCCAACAATTGAAAAACCATGATAAAAACCAAGACCATCGGCATAGCCGATGGTCTTGACTTCTTTTATCTTACTTAACCTTTATCCTTATAACGTTCCACGAAAAGGGCTCGAGGCTCACGTTCAGTATGCCGTCGGAAATCTTTGCCGTGGGCACCGTGTGAGGAAGAATATTGTTCGGATTCTCCTCGGAGTTACAAGCCTTGATGTCCTCCGGGTGACTCATAACGATATGCTCTATCATCTCACATTCCGAGAAATCACGCAAGGTCAGAGTCAACTCGTTTTCCTCGTCGGAGGAGCGATTGACCGCGAACACCGTGACTTCTCCCGCTTCCTCGTTATACACGGCGGCAGTCTCAATATAGGGGACATCGCCGTATTTTTTCGTGTTGTATGTCGGGCACTTGACTATAGGCGTAAGAACTTTTCCTCTGCCCCAGTTTGACGCGTGTAGGAACGGATAATAGGTAGTCTGCGCCCAGGCGTTTCCGTCCTTCGGCGCCATTATCGGCGCGGCAACATTTACGAGCTGCGCAAGACACGCCATCTTGACTCTATTGCTGTTGTTGATAAGCGTTATGAGCATACAGCCGAATACAAGAGCGTCCTCCATCGAATATATATATTCCTCTCGCCTCGGTCCGACCGTCCATTTGTTTTCCTCGTTTCCGCTTTGACGAGTCGAGGACTGAACATTCCATTCATCAAAGGAAAGATTTATTGTCTTTGAGGTCTTCTTTATTCCCTTGACGGTATCGCATATGGCAACGACGGTCTTGATAAATCTATCCATATCCTTGGTCGCTCCGAGATAGGTCATAGTCTCCTTCTCGCTCCAGCCAAGATAGAGATGCAGAGAAAGGTAATCTATCTTGTCGTACGCCGCCTCAAGCACGGTAAGCTCCCATTTTCCAAAAGTGGGAATTCCCCAATAGCTGCTTCCACAGGCAACAAGCTCGATAGAGGGGTCCATCATCTTCATAACTCCCGCCGTTCTTCTCGCGAGGTCGGCATAGTCCTCCATAGTGCGATAGCCTACCTGCCAGGGTCCGTCCATCTCGTTTCCGAGACACCATACCTTGTCTCCGTAAGGCTTCTCTCTGCCGTTTTCGACGCGCATATTGCTGTATTTGCTTCCCTTTTCGTGGTTGCAGTATTCAATAAGATTTTTCGCGCTCTCAATGTCACCCGTTCCGAGGTTTACCGCCATCATAACGTCGGTGCCTACCTTCTCCGCCCACTTGTGGAACTCGTCTGTTCCTATCAGATTAGGCTCAAGAGACTGCCACGCCGCGTCTGTAACAACGGGGCGCTTCTCAACAGGTCCTACGCCGTCCTCCCAGTTGTAGTTGGAGAGGAAATTTCCGCCGGGATAACGGATTATCGGAATATTCAACGCCTTGACAAGCTCGATAACGTCGCCCCTGAAGCCGTTCTCGTCAGCCGTGGGGTGCGAGGGCTGGTATATTCCGCCGTAGATGGCGCGTCCCATGTGCTCGATAAACGAGCCGTAAAGCCTTTTGTCGGTCTTTGCCGTGACAAATTCGCGGTCAAGCGTGATTTTTGCTTTCATATCTGCCTCCTGATGAAGGTGTCGTATTTCCCCGTTCGGGGTTGTCAAAATTGTAGCACGGATAATTTTTCGTGTCAATAAAAAGTCGGTTTTTGACACACATTATATTGATTAGAACGATGACCTGTGGTATAATTGTCTCATAAAAAAGTAAAGAGAGGAACTTCTATGGAACCCAGAGATTATACTGTTGAAAAAATAGAGGGCGAATACGCTACACTCCGAGACCTCGAAACGAACGATACCCTGTTTATCGCGATGGCTCTGCTCCCCGCGGGGGTGGATATCGGCACACGGCTGCACTACGAAATGCTTGAGTATACGATAATTTCGTGATGTGAGATAGTAAGGCTTTAGAAAATACCCCACTTTCTGCATCATCCCAAGTCGGCTACGCCGCAAAATATAATTATTTTCCACTATATCGGCTTCGCTTTTCGCTATATTTTTCGACAAAAAATAAAAATTGTGCGCAACGGGAAATTTTTTCAAAAAATATCTGTACAAACAGAGAAAATAGTGATAAAATAATATTTGATATTTTATATTCATAAAGCAAAGGAGTATTGCAAATGAAAAAATTATACGCAGGAAAAACCAAAGACGTTTACGCTCTTGAAAACGGCAACGTGCTGCTCAAGTTCAAGGACGATTGCACTGGCAAGGACGGAGTGTTCGACCCCGGTGAGAATACCGTAGGTCTTACTATCGAGGGTATAGGCAAGGCAAATCTCGAAACCTCTATCCACTATTTCGAGCTGCTCAAGAAGGCGGGTATCAAAACCCACTATGTAAGCGCAAATATCGATGAGGCTACTATGGAAGTCCTCCCCGCTGAATGCTTCGGAAAGGACCTCGGCGGAAACGGACTTGAGGTTATCTGCCGTCTCGTTGCGACAGGAAGCTTTATCCGCAGATACGGCGAGTACATCAAGGACGGAACACCCCTTGTCGGCGGATATGTTGAGTGTACCTTCAAGAACGACGAAAAGGGCGACCCGCTGGTAACAGGCGAGGGACTCGCGGCTCTCGGAGTTATGACTCCCGCAATGTTTGAGAGCATGAAGGAGCAGACTCTCAAGATAACAAAGATAGTTGCCGACGACCTCAAGTCTATCGGTCTCGACCTCTGGGATATCAAGTTCGAGTTCGGATACAACAACGGCGAGGTTATCCTCATCGACGAGATAGCTTCGGGCAATATGCGTGTTTACAAGGACGGCAAGATAGTTGAGCCTGTTGAGCTGACAAAGCTTATACTTAATAGATAATTTGCGGAATTCTATTGACATTATTTTTCCGATGTGTTATAATGTCTTGTAAGTTTAAGCAAATCAATACTGCGGAGGATATAACAATGAGCAGAATCAAAACAATCAAAACCAAGGATATTGCTAACACCGTAAAGAACGGCGGATGCGGCGAGTGCCAGACCTCCTGCCAGTCCGCTTGCAAGACTTCTTGCGGCGTTGCAAACCAGCAGTGCGAGAAGGCAGAGTAATTCTGTTTTTTCAATAGGATATTTTCGGGGGAAGGAAACGCTTCTGTGTGGAGCTTTCCTTCCCCCGAAGCCTAAAAAAGCTTGATAGGAGATTATTATGGTACATCAGTATAAATTGAACGGATACACTATCGTGCTCGATACCTGCAGCGGCTCTGTCCACTCGGTCGACGAGGTAGCGTACGACATTATAGAAATGTATAAGACCTCGTCGGCAGAGGAAATCGTAGCGGCTATCCTTGAGAAATACAAGGATATGCCCGACGTAACCGAGGCGGAGGTGCTTGAGTGCATAGAGGATATCAGAGCGCTCGAGGAGGAGGGAAAGCTCTTCTCGGAGGATAAATACGAGGCTCTGGCATATAGCCACAAGAACAACAGCAACGTCGTCAAGGCGCTCTGTCTGCACGTGGCTCATACCTGTAATCTGAACTGCTCGTATTGCTTCGCGAGTCAAGGAAAATATCAGGGTGAACGCGCGATAATGAGCTTTGAGGTCGGTAAACAGGCGTTTGATTTTCTTATCGCGAACTCGGGAACGAGAAGAAATCTTGAGGTCGACTTCTTCGGCGGAGAACCGATGATGAATTTTGAGGTCGTCAAGCAGCTCGTGGCATACGCGAGAAGCATTGAGAAGGAGCATAATAAGAACTTCCGCTTCACTTTCACGACAAACGGCGTACTTCTCGACGATGAGGTAATGGACTTTCTCAACCGCGAAATGAGTAATGTCGTTTTGAGTCTGGACGGAAGACGCGAGGTGAATGACCACTTCCGACGCGACTATGCGGGTAAGGGCAGCTATGATACCATAGTACCCAAGTTTCAGCGCCTTGTTGAGAAGCGCGGCGGCAAAAATTATTACGTACGCGGAACATTTACACATAACAATACAGATTTCACAAACGATATACTCCATATGGCAGACCTCGGCTTCACCGAATTGAGTATGGAGCCTGTGGTATGTCCGCCCGACGACCCCTATGCGCTTACCGAGGAAGACCTTCCCACCCTCTTTGAGCAGTACGAAATACTCGCCAAGGAGATGATAAAGCGCAAGAAAGAGGGCAGAGGCTTTACATTCTACCACTATATGCTCGACCTCAAGAACGGTCCCTGCATATACAAGAGAATAACGGGCTGCGGCTCGGGAACCGAATATATGGCGGTCACTCCGTGGGGTGAGCTTTACCCCTGCCACCAGTTCGTCGGAGACGAGAAATACAGTCTGGGCGATATCTGGAACGGAGTCAAGAACACCGCCGTTCAGGACGAATTCCGCTCCTGCAACGCATACGCGCGGGAGGAATGCCGCGACTGCTGGGCAAAGCTTTATTGCTCGGGCGGCTGCGCCGCAAACGCATACCACGCGACGGGAAGCATCGGCGGAATCTACAAGTACGGCTGTGAGCTGTTTAAGAAGCGCATAGAATGCGCCGTTATGATTCAGGTCGCAGAAGACGAGGAATGATGAATACTCCTATTTACGATTTTGTGCGAAGCTATGCCGCAAGTGATATCTCAAGATTTCATATGCCTGGGCATAAGGGCGTCCCGCTTCTCGGCTGTGAGCCGCTTGATATCACCGAGATAGCGGGGGCTGACGAGCTTTTTGAGGCAGAGGGAATAATCCTTGAGAGCGAAAAAAACGCCGCCGCTCTTTTTGGAACGGCGCATAGCTTCTATTCAACAGAGGGCTCAACTCTCGCGATAAAGTCAATGCTCTCGCTTGTTACGGCAAAGGCGCGTTCCGAGGGAAAAAAGCCGCTCATCTTTGCGGCGAGAAACGCGCATAAGGCATTCATATATGCCTGTGCTCTGCTTGACCTTGAGGTCAGGTGGCTCTATGGAAACGAGGCTGCGCATCTGTGCGTATGCCGTATTTCCGCAGAGGAGGTCGAGTCGGCGTTGAGTGCCGCATCGGAGCCTCCGTCGGCGCTCTATCTCACCTCGCCCGATTATCTCGGAAATATAGCGGATATCGAGGGGATAGCGAGAGTATGCCACGCATACGGTGTGCCCCTCGTCGTCGACAACGCGCACGGCGCTTATCTGAAATTTCTCACGCCGTCACGCCATCCGATAGACCTCGGGGCGGATATCTGCTGCGATTCGGCACACAAAACACTTCCCTGCCTTACGGGCGGAGCTTATCTTCACATATCAAAAAACGCCGAGCGCGAATATCTTGAATCAGCAAGAGAGACTATGGCTATATTTGCCTCAACAAGTCCATCGTATCTGATACTGCAGTCGCTTGATTTGTGCAACAGATATATGTCGGAGGGATATTCCGAGCGCCTCGCCACTTGTGCGGATAAGCTGAAGCACTTGAAAGAAAAGATTTCAGCGCTGGGCTTCTCCGTAGAGCGCACCGAGCCGCTCAAGCTGGTGATAAACACCGCCAAGTCGGGATATTCGGGCGTTGAGTTTGCGGAGCATTTGAGACTGCGCAAAGCCGAGGCGGAATTCGCAGACGGCGAGTTCGTTGTGTTAATGGCAACTCCCGAAACAAAAGACTCCGACCTTGACAGGCTATACTCCGCCATTGCCGAGATTAAGCCCAAAGCGCCTCTGTCCGAAGAGGACTTGCCCCTCTGTGCAGGAGAGCCGTCAGAGCTTTCTATCCGTGAAGCGGTCTTCGCGCCAAGTGAGACTGTCCGCGCGGACTCCGCCGTAGGACGGGTTTGCGGAGCGCCTACAGTATCCTGTCCGCCCGCGGTTCCGATAGTGGTGAGCGGTGAGCGCATAACTCGCTCCGCCGCAGCCCTGCTCTCTCGTTATGGTGTGGAATATATAAGAGTGGTGAAATAATAAAAGGGGAACTTTTAGAAAAAGTTCCCCTTTTTGATTGCCTATCCTATAAACAATAGCAAAGCAAGAAGCAGGATTATGTCGTCGTCGGCACCGTTTTGAGAAATCAAGAGAATAAGACCTATGATAAGAAGCTCCTCGAAGCCGAAGCCGCCGGAGAACAATTTCCCGACATTGAAATTAAATGAGGGGAATCTGAACTTTGATTTTTCAGCCTTAAATGCCGAAACGCTCTCCGTACCCTCCCCCTCGGGGGCTTTTTCTTTTATCGGCTCTACCGCCTCCGCCGCGCCTATCTGCTCCGCCACCGCCTCTAGCCGTTCCGCTTTCACTGCTTCCGCCTCAACATTCTGGTTCTGCGACTCGGGCTTAAAGGCGTTTCCGCTGTAATTGTCGGGCACTCTCACACCCCCCGAAAATCTGTAATTCGGATATCTGCTATACATAAATTATCCTCCCAGCCCACGGAATATCTCGGAAAGCGCTCCGAGCCTTATCATATAATCCACCGCCTCGCAGCGCTCACGGCTCAAATACGGCTTAAGCGCCACAAGCAAACACGCCCTTTTGTCCCTCGGCGCCCCTACCTTTCCCGCGGACACGCTTTTTCCGCCCGAGGAGGAAAGCATTGGCGCTATCGCCGCCACAAGCTCGGGCAGCTTATCCATACTCGGCATATTCGCTACACTCGGCACATCCGCCCCAACCGTCTCCACGCTCTCACTACCTGCCTCCGCCACCTCCGACGACACATTCTCCCCGTCCTTTGACTCGGAGTGATTTCCCCCCAGAGCCGACGCCACCATAGATATAAGCTCGGGATTTGCCATTATCTTATCTATCATAGCGGATATCTGCAACCCTCCGTCCGACGCTCCCGCCGTCGGGTCTCTGCTCTTTTCCGCCTCACCTATCTCACTCATATCTGCCTCCTATTTTCCTTTTTTCTTGTTCTGCTCATACATCTCGGCAACACGGGCAAGGTCGCTGTCGGTAGCGCCCGAGAGCGCCTGTCTTATGCTCTGTATATCCGAAACATTGATGTTAAAGGTCGCGGGGTCTATCCCGCTGTCCGCCGCAAGCTTATTGATAACATTCTTCAGCTGACGGTCGTTAAGCGAAAGAAGCTTTTCAAGGGACTGACGGTCGATTTGCATATATGTACCTCCAAAACTTGAATTTAGGTCTTCACGCAAAGTATATGTCTTTTTCCGCTTTTCGGTGATTATTCTTTAATTTTTCAGCTCACCCGTGAATAATAAAATGCAAAAAGCTGTAGACTTTGGGGCGGCAATATGTTATAATTGAATGGAATATAAATTTAGGCGGAGGAAGTAAATGAAATTTTATTTTGTTCTCAACCCCAAAGCAGGTAAAGGCGGACATACACAGGAGCTGGAGAAAAATATCCGTCTCGTCTGCGAGAAAAAAGAAATTCCTTTTGAGATATATATGACCACGGGAGTTGGAGACGCAACCGCTTTCGTTAAAAAAATATGCTCGGACGGGGCAAATCTCCCCGCGAGATTCTATGCCTGTGGCGGAGACGGAACCTTCGGAGAGGTAGTCAACGGCGCGGCTGATACAGCGGGTGCGTCGGTCGGAGTGATTCCTGTCGGCACAGGCAACGATTTCGTGAGAAACTTCGCTCCCGCCGAAGCCTTTTTCGATATAGAAGCGCAGATATCGGGTGAGGAAACAAGAATAGACCTGCTCAAGTGCAACGACTCATATGCGGTAAATATGATAAATATCGGATTTGACTGCGAGGTCGTAAAAAAGACCGCTAAACTGAAAAAGAACGCCCTTGTCCCATCAAAACTCGCCTATATCGCGGGAGTGGTCAGTACGCTCATCAAAAAGCCGGGGGTCAGAGCGAGCGTTTCCTTTGACGGCTCGGAATTTACCGACAAGAGATATCTTTTGACCACCTTTGCCAACGGCTCGTTCTGCGGCGGCGGATTTCACTCGAATCCCTTCTCAAGCCTTACAGATAAAAAGGTAGACGGGCTTCTTATAAACAATGTCTCCAGAATGAAATTCATCTCCCTTATAGGAAGCTATAAAAAAGGCACTCACATCGTGCCCAAGAACGACAGTGTTCTCAAGAACGGCAAGTACGAAAAAATAATCTTCAAATTCCCGCAAACGCAGAGCGCGAGTATCGACGGAGAGATATTCGATTTTGATGAACTTTGCATAGAATGTGTGCCGAACGCTATCGACATCATCCTCCCCGCGGGAGTCTCAAACCCCTACGCCGAGAAAACGCGCGAGACGGTTATGGCATAAAATGAAGCTGCTTGTAATATCCGACTCTCACGGAAGAGCCGACAGAATAAAGGACGCGTTTGAGCTGAACCGAGATGCCGATTACCTTATTTTTCTCGGGGACGGTATCAGAAATCTTGAATATGCGGAGCTGGGAAATATTCCGATAATATCGGTAAGAGGAAATTGCGACCTTTTCGGACTTTCCTCCGATAATCCTCCGCCGACAGAGCTTATTTTGAACCTTGGCGAATATACTTTAATGATAGCCCACGGTCACACCCTGCACGTCAAAGAGGGGCTTGACTTTGCAATATCCCACGCCGCAAAAAAAGGCGCGGATATTCTCCTTTTCGGTCATACCCACACAAGACTCGATAAATACATCCCCGCGGGAGAGCGGATAGGAAACACGGTACTGCAAAAGCCACTCCGTCTTTTCAACCCCGGAAGCATAGGTCAGCCCCGCTTCGAAGCCCCCTCGTTCGGACTTATAGGAATAAGAGGCAAGGATGTCCTCACATCATTCGGAGAGCTGTAATAAAAAAGGAAAAGCCGTCCGATAAAATCGGACGGCAGGAAATTCACTTTGCGTCGGATATGTTCTCCGCACCTTGTTTATACGGGGTCGGCCTCGGTCTCGGGCTGAAGCGCCGCCTCCTCAAGAGCTTCGTTGTAAGCCGCGATAACCGCATCCTCAAGCATTCCGCGGAACTGCGCGTTGATGGGGTGAACGATGTCGCGGTAGGTCTCATCGGGATTCTTTCTGCTGGGCATCACGATAAAGAACTTGTCTCTCGCGTTTATGACCTTGATGTCATGCACCGCAAGCTGACCGTCAAAGGTGACAGAAACTATCGCCTTCATAGGTCCTTCCTCAAAAATTTTTCTGACCTTAACGTCTGTAATCTGCATTTTTTATTCCTCCGTTGTTAAAAATATTATATCTTGGTATTTTTATCTCCGAATATATTATACAATGCAAATTTGACGGTTATTCAATGATTTTGAAATTTTTGTGTGAACAACCTTGAAACATTTTTGCAAATTGAAAATAGAATGTAAATAAACAATTATCCATATATGTATATATAAACTTTAACGGGAGGTACTGCCTCGGCAGGGATATTATGTCAACTCCAAACACTCACTTCGGCGCCGAAGAAATCGGCAGAATTCTGAAAGAATGTAAAAGCATATATTTTATCGGCATAGGCGGAATAAATATGTCCTCCCTCGCGCACATCTCGCTCAAAAGAGGATATATCACGGGCGGCTCGGACAGAACTCCCTCGGCTCTGACGGCAAAGCTTGAGAGCTGCGGAATCAGAATAAACTATTCCCACGACGCCGCGAATATACACGGCTATGACGCCGTCGTTTATACCGTTGCCATTTCGCCCGACAACCCCGAGTATACCGAGGCGCTGCGGCTCGGTATTCCCTGCATATCTCGCGCCGATTTTCTCGGCTATGTTATGACAGGCTACGGCAGACGGATAGGCGTCTCGGGTATGCACGGAAAAAGCACCTGCACCTCAATGTGCGCCGCGACCTTTATCGGCGCGGGAGTCTCTCCCACAGTCCTCTCGGGCGCCGAGCTTGACGTGATGGGCGGAGCCTACACCGTCGGCGAGGGCGAGGATTTTATCTTCGAGGCGTGTGAATATATGGATTCATTCCTCGACTTCAACCCGACAGTAGCCATAATTCTGAATATAGAAATGGACCACGTGGATTATTTCCACAGTATCGAGCAAATACATAGCTCGTTCGCGAAATACGCCTCTCTGACGGGAGAGGACGGCTTCGCTGTCGCGAACATTGACGATAAAAACGTAATTCTTTCGCTCTCCGATTATAAAGGTAGGCTTGTCTCCTTTGGAATTACCTCGGAGAATGCGCACTTCAGAGCCGTTAATATAACGGAAACCCGCGGAAAATACAGCTTTGATATTCTGAAAAAAGGAAAGCTCTTTTGCAACGTCAAGCTTTCCGTAACGGGATATCACAACGTGTATAACGCCCTCGCCTGCGCCGTCGCGGCGGATATCTGCGGCATATCCCCCGAGGATATCTCGCGCGGACTCGCCTCTTTTGGCGGCGCTAAGCGGCGAATGGAATATAAAGGGAAGCTGGGGGGAGCCGAGCTTTATGATGACTACGGACACCACCCCACCGAGGTACATACCACCCTGCGGGGAGCAAAGGGACTTGCCGAGGGGCGTCTTATCTGCCTCTTCCAGCCGCATACATATTCGAGGACAAAGGCGCTGCTTGAAGAATTTTCTTCTGCCTTCGAGTATGCCGACAAAGTCCTCCTCGCCGATATATATGCCGCGAGAGAGACCGACGACGGCTCGGTAAGCTCACGCATTCTCGCCGAGAAAATCGGAGAAAAGGCAACATATTGCGGAGATATCCGCAGTGCCGCCGAGGCGCTTCGCGCCGAGCTTCGCGACGGCGACGTTGCGCTTGTGATGGGCGCAGGAGATATCTGGAAGGTATTTGATATTTTATAACTCTAATGCTCTTGGAAAGAGGTAAATTTATATGTACGATGCGATAGCGCACGTTTACGATAAGCTTAATAAGGATATAGATTATTCGGCGTGGGCAGATTTTATCGAGAACTGCTTCTCAAAATATCTGCCCGAGAAGCCGACACTCGTGCTCGACCTCGCCTGTGGAACGGGAAGTATGACGCTTGAGCTGGCGGGGAGAGGTCACGATATGATAGTAGTTGACTTGAGCGAGGATATGCTCAACGAGGCATACACGCGAAGTGAGGGCAAGGGAATCCTCTATCTGTGTCAGGATATGCGAAGCTTTGAGCTTTACGGCACGGTGGGAGCGGTCGTATGCTGTCTTGACAGCCTTAATTACCTGCTCACCGAGGACGACCTCTCGCTCTGCCTCTCGACCGTTCACAACTATCTTGACCCCGATGGGCTTTTTATCTTCGATATGAACACGCCCTACAAATTTGAAAAAATATACGCGGACAACGCATATATCCTTGAGGACGAGATAGATTACGGAGACGGAGAGCCGCCCGCTCCCGTATTCTGCGGTTGGCAGAATGAATACGACCGCAAGAGCGGCATATGCGACTTCTACCTTACCCTGTTTGAGGAAGGTCTTGACGGAAAATACTCCCGCTCCGAGGAGAATCAAAGAGAGCGCTGCTATTCGCTCGACACCGTAAAAAGCTTACTTAAGAAAAGCGGATTTGAATTTATCGGCTGCTTCTCCGACTTCAATTTCAGCTCTCCCGACGACACCTGTGAGCGCTGGTATATAGTCACCCGCGCCAAGAAATAAAAAAGAAAACATAAAAACGAGGAAAACAAAATGTCACAAAAGAATCAGTCTTCAATTCTCCGCGCTATGACGCGTGACGGAAGCGCGAGAATCCACATAATCAATTCGACCGAGATAGTCAACACGGCAGTGAAATATCACAAAACCTCGCCAACCGCCACGGCAACCCTCGGCAGACTTCTCACGGCAACCTCGATAATGGGATGTATGCTCGGGGAAAAGGATAACAAAATAACCGTCACCGTAGGCGGAGAGGGCCCCGCGGGAAGAGTTCTCGCCGTGGGCGACTACTACGGAAACGTAAAGGGATATATACAAAATCCTCTGGTGGATGTTCCGAAAAAGCCGAACGGAAAGCTCGATGTGGGCGGAGCGGTCGGCGGGGGTATGCTGACGATAATACGGGACACAGGCTCTGACGAGTCCTCCTATACAGGCTCGATTCCGCTTGAGAGCGGCGAGATTGCCGAGGATATCGCGGCGTATTACGCAAAAAGTGAGCAGATACCTACGGTATGCGCTCTCGGCGTACTGGTCGAAACCGATTACACCTGCCGCGCGGCTGGCGGCGTTCTCATTCAGCTTCTTCCCTTTGCCGCAGAGGAAACGATATGCGCTATAGAAAAAAATATGCCCCTGCTCTCAAACGTCTCAAGACTGTTTGAGTCTGGCAAGAGCAACGCCGAAATTGCCGAAATAGTTATGCAGGGTATAGAGTACGACATTTTCGATGAGCTTGAGGTAGATTATGTCTGCGACTGCAGCCGTGAGCGAGTCGGTAAAGCCCTCGCCTCAATAGGCAAGGATAAGCTCTACGAAATGCTCGACGAGCAGCTCGCCGAGGGTAAAGAGGAACACCTCGAGGTCGTCTGCCGCTTCTGCGGAGACAAGCAGTATTTTACCCGCACCGATGTGGATAAAATGTTCAAATAAGTAATAATGTGAGGAAAACCTTTTAAGGAAAGGCTTTCCTCACACTGCTTTCGGGACCTTTTAAACAAAAAGATTCCCCGCGAGTTACTCTGCGAACTGTTGTTTGGTTTGATTAAGCTTTGTGTCCTCGGCTTTTTCGGTTTTATACCAACCCTTGGATGCCATTTCCTGAAAAATTTCATTTTTTATCGCGTGTTCGTCATTAAGAAGTCCCGAGAGACAATTCATCACCTCGGTAGTTGCGCTCTCGCAGAGAAAGGTATTATACACGCCTGTCAACTGTTTTTCTGCGTTAAGCAGGTCGGTCATCATCATCTTGTCGTCGAAGCAATTCTGTGCCATAAAGAGCATCCCCCCCTTACTTTAAATTTGAGAACAACTCATCGTAGTGCCTCTGATGGCGGCAGGCGAGCTGTTCATATTTTGCCGATATCGCGCTGTCCTGTGTATCGGCGGCAAACTGCTTGTACTTTGCGATAATAGTCTGTTCCATAGAGAGCAGGTCGGATATTCCGCCAAGCTCCTTTGACGTAATTTGAGCCATTTTTATTTCCTCTCTTTCGGATAACTGTGACTATAGTATTTGCAGCTGCGGAAAAAATATGCAGCTTTGCTATTAACTTATGACCGACTCAATTAAAATTATTTTTTTACCCATTTTTTTAGCATAATTTACAGTGTATTTAGTTCCCTTTGAGTAACCGTCCCATATAATCAATGCCATATCGCAAAGCTCTATCATTTTCTCATTCCGTTTAAGTGGTGCACTTCTCCCGTAGAGAGCATATTGCGGACGCAAAATCAACTTTGATAAACGTTTTTTATCTGCATATTTTTCTGCCAACATATCTATTCCCTCTGCTCCTCCTGTAATAATCATTGTGGTTTCTTTCGGAATGTGTTTTTCCAAGTCGTATTCCTTGATACTTCTGGATCCAACAATAAGTAATTTCATAGCCCCTCCCCGACCTCAACATAAACCTTATGTGATATATAAGGTTTATTATATTTTATCATATAACAATTAAAAAGTAAATAAGGTAAAATATTTTTGTCAAATATCAGAGTGCTTAATTTTCTTTTTCAACAAATATGGTATAATAAAGCGAGGATACAATGATAGAAAGTCAATATAAAATGAATTTGATAAAAATAGGCTTGAAAATTGCTTATTACAGAAAGCTTCAGGGAATGACTCAAGAGGAACTTGCGGAGGCGTGTGATTTGTCTTCCGGTTATATATCACAACTCGAAGCACCAAATTGCTTTTTCTGTCCCTCGCTGAAAACATTATTTAAAATTGCGGAGGTTCTTGGAACTACGGTTTCAAAGCTTACAGATATAGAAGATTAATAGCTGTTTTGAATAAACACAAAAGGCGTACCCGCTTATCGCAGGTACGCCAAATTTGTATTTATACCTATCTGTCCGCAAGGGAAATATAATCTCTCCTCGGAGCGACCGCCTTATACGCGGGGCGGATTATCTTATTGCCGTTTATAAGCTCCTCCATACGGTGAGCGCCCCAGCCCGCCACTCTTGCTATCGCAAACAGAGGGGTGAACAGCTCGTCGGGGATACCCAGCATCTGATAAACAAGTCCGCTGAAAAAGTCAATATTCGCGCTGACACCCTTATACATCTTCTTTCTCTCGGATATCACCTCGGGAGCGAGTTTTTCTATCTTGCTGTAGAGCATAAGCTCCCTCTCCATTCCCTTCTCACCCGCAAGTGCGGAGAGGTACTGCTCAAGCACCTCGGCTCTCGGGTCGGAAACAGAATATATCGCGTGACCGATACCGTAGATAAGTCCCGCGCGGTCAAATGCTTCCTTGTTCAGGAGCTTGATAAGATACGCCCTTATCTCGTCGTCATCCTCCCAGTCGCGAATATGCGATTTGATATCCTCAAACATTCCGCTGACCTTTATGTTAGATCCGCCGTGCTTCGGCCCCTTAAGTGAGCAGAGAGCCGCGGCTATCGCCGAATAGGTGTCTGTACCCGACGAGGTGACCACGTGGGTGGTGAAGCTCAAATTGTTTCCTCCGCCGTGCTCGGCGTGAAGAATAAGCGCGATATCAAGCACGTGCGCCTCTGTCTCTGTGTATTTCTTGTCGGGACGAAGCATCATCAGTATATTCTCCGCCGTTGAGAGAGCGGGGTCGGGGTCGTGGATAAAGAAGCTGTTATGCCCCTTGTTGTAATAATTGTTTGCCTGATACGCGTAGATAGAAAGCATAGGCATAGTGGCGATAAGCTGGAGATTCTGACGCAGAACGTTCTCAAGGCTCAAATCCTCGGCGTTCGTGTCGTAGGAATACATCGTCAGCACACTTCTCGCAAGTGAGTTCATTATGTTAGCGCTCGGCGCTTTCATTATCACGTCTCTCGTAAAGGAGTTCGGGAGCGAACGGTATTCCCCAAGCAGCCGCTTGAAGTCGGTAAGCTGCTCTGCCGTGGGAAGATTGCCCAGAAGCAACAGATAGGCTATCTCCTCAAAGCCGAATCTGCCATCGTCAGCGATTCCCCCCACAAGCTTTTTTACGTCATACCCCCTGTAATAAAGCTCACCTCTGCAAGGCACCGCCTCACCGTCAATAATCTCCTTTGCCTTGACCTCGGATATCTCGGTAAGCCCCGTGAGCACTCCGTTTCCGTTGAGGTCGCGAAGTCCTCTGTTAACCTCGTATTTCTGATAGAGCGACGGCTCTATAATATTATTTTTAATACATCTTTCGGTGTATTCTCTTATCTGCGGAGTTATTGCAGAATAATTCTTCTTTTCGCTCATTTCATACCCTGTCCTTTTGAGTTTTTTTGTATACAAAATTATACCGTCCGCGCCGCTTGATTTTTGGCGAAACCTGTAACTGTTGAAAATTTTTTATATTACTCTCTAATTTTACCATATTATTCTCTGTTTTTCAAGAAAATTCTTTTTGAAGTAAGCGTGACCTTATTTTTAACAAGCCTCATTGACAGTGAACAGGTCGGATGATATAATAAACCTATGAAAACTTCAAAATGGATAGAAAAAAACACATCTTCTCTTGTGGGAAAAACCGTCGCCATAAGCGGCGCTACGGGGGGAATCGGCAAGGAGCTGTGCCGTCATCTGGCGGCGCTTGGGGCGTCTCTGGTTCTGCTTGACAGAAATCCCGAGAAATCTCTCGCCCTGAAAAACGAATTGCAAAAGGACTTCCCCGCCCTCAATGTGAAAAATATCACCCTCGACCTTGAGGATATCGACTCGGTAAGGTCGGCGACAGACCGCTTGACAGAAGATACGCCCGACGCGCTCATTCTGAACGCGGGAGCATATCATATTCCCCGCCATAAATGCTCCACGGGGTTTGATAACATATTTCAAATAAATTTCGTCTCACCGTATTATCTGGCGAGACGGCTTCTCCCGAAAATCCGTGAGCGGGGCGGCAGGATAGTCGCCGTGGGAAGCATAGCGCACACCTATTCGAAAGCGGATTTTTCGGATATAGATTTCTCGGGGGTATCCAAATCAAGCAAGGCTTACGGTAACGCAAAGCGGTATCTTGTGTTCTCTCTTTTCGGTCTCGGGGACTACGGCAAAACGGTCGTTGTGACACACCCCGGAATAACCTTTACAAACATCACCGCGCATTATCCAAAGCCTATATTCGCAGTCATTAAGTACCCCATGAAGATCATATTTATGAAGCCAAAACGCGCTTGTTTGAGCATCCTTTACGGTCTTTTTGAGGACTGCGGCAAAAATGAGTGGATTGGCCCGAGAATATTTAACATATGGGGTTTGCCACGCCGTCAAAGACTTAAAAGCTGCTCCGACGCCGAAGCCGCGCAAATTTGCGCAACCGCCGAAAGGATATATGAGGATAGATAACGCGGGAGGGGTACCCCTCCCGCGTATTACTTTTGTTTTTTATCGTGAAAAACAGAGAAATTATCGCTTTGAAATATTAAAATCAGCCGCTCATCTCTATTTTGTTATACTTTATCCCCATCGTATCACAAAGCGCCGCCTCTCTTTGGTGGCAGGAGAAAAGTAAGCACTGATTGCCCTCGGAGACAAATTTATCTATCAGCTCAAGGACGCCGCAGGCGCGGGTATCGTCAAGCTGGGAGAGCGTTTCATCCATAAAGAACGGAACCGTCCCTTGGAAAATCTGCCCGATAAGCGCGAGTCGCAGAGAAATATAAACAGCGTCAGCCGTACCTCCGCTCAAGTTTGCCGCCTCTCTTTGCTTACCCGAGGCATCAACGCTGACCTCCATAGCCTCGGAAAGTAAAACCTTTGAATATTTTCCGTCGCTGATAGCGCCCAGATATTCTCCCGCGCTCTCCCTGACCTTCGGAGCAAAATTGCTCTTCATATTATCATAGGCCTCCTTAACCGCAGAATACGCCAAATCAAGCTCGGCAAATCTCTCGTTATACTCGCCTATCTTATCGGTATATTCATCGATATTCCTCTGAATGTCCGCAAGTTCTTCCTCGCAATCCTTTTGCGAGAGAATCTTCGCCTTTACCTCTGTAAATTCCGCGTTTGCCTTATCGTATTCGGCACTCGCCCTCTCCGCGTCAAGCTCTGCCTCCGACTCGTTGATATATTCATTCCCCGAGATTCCGCTCGGCAGAGAGCCTCGGAGTGCTTCCTCGTCATACTCCGAGAGCAGCTTTTCCTCTCTTTCGGCTATTCCCGAATTCCGATTTATTCTGTCATTCAAGCTCTTCTTTTTTTCCAGATATTCTTCAATGTCACCTGTAAGCTCGGAGAGGCGCTCAATAAAACTGCCGCCTGTTCTGCCGTATCTCTCAAGCCTCTGCTCTATCTCATTTTTTGCCAGAGTCATCGCTGCCTGTGCCGCAGATTCTTTCTCCTTGGCTCCCTCGACTCTGTTCTTCTCTCGCTCGTATATATCCAACTGCTCAAAGCAGTGTCCGATAAAGGCTTCATATCCGCTCTTGTCCGTTCCGAGCGAATGAAGCTCTTTTTCTGTCTCACCGCTTTCCTTTGACGCCATAACAAGCATCAAAGCAGCCAAAACCGCAAAGGCTCCCGCCGCGGCGAACAAGAGGGGCAATACTATTCCGACTGCCGCTAAAATCAGAGTAACAACAACAGACGCAATACCAAAAAGCTTCTTTTTAGCGGCGTTTCCGAGCTTTTCTCCGATTCTCGCGCAGAACGCCTCCGCGCTCTCGCGCTCGGAGATTTTTCTTGCGACATCCGCTGCCCTCACGTCCGCTTCAAAGGTCTGCTTCGCCGTATTGAGACAGGCGTTGTATTCCTCGGTTCTTTTCGTAAGAGTCCCGTCGAGGAAGTTCAGCTCGGCGAGAGCCTTCTCGTCAGGCTCGATTCCGCCGAAATCCGAGGAATCCTTGAGCGCCTCAAGCGCCCTTTTGTCCTCTTCTATACTCTCCTTGAGCTTTTTCAGCTCACCTATCCGAAGAAGAACTCTCACAGTCGCCGCCGCTTTTCTGATATCCTTCGCGCGATTCATTTTATCCTTGGCTTGTTCCACCCTCTCGCCAAGCTCTATGCTCTTTATTTTAAGTCCGACAAGCTCGTCGGCTTTTTTCTGAAGCGCCGCCGCGTCAAGCTCGGCATCAGCCCGCGCCTGTTCGGCATCATATATAAGTCCACCGTTTCCTCTCTCGTATCTGTATTGCTTTCTCGCTTCCCTTATCACCTTAAGCACAGCTTCTCCGTTGACACTTTCGTCAGCGGTAAGCGAGAGATTTGAGAGTGTTTCGGAAACACCCGCTCCGTTTATCGAGGAAACTCTGGTCTGTCCGCACCAGACACAGCTCTCAAAGGCTTCTCTTGAAAGTCCGAGGAAAAATACCCCGACCTCCTCCTGTGTCTCTATCCTCTTTCCCGTATCAAGCTCGGTTATAACCGCCTCGGAACTCAACGAGCGCCTGACGTTTGCCCTTTCTATTCTGTACTTCCGTCCGCCGTGCTCGATTTCCATACTTCCCTCGGCACGCGCACCCGACCAGCTCAAGGACTTGTCCTTATCGTTATTCTTCGATGATTTTCTCACAAGCCCATATAGCATATACGTTATAAATAGCAGAACCGTACTTTTTCCCGCCTCGTTGTCGCCTCTTATGATATTGAAGCCGCCCGAAAAGTCCATACTGAAATCCTTCAGTCCTCCGAACTCGGTTATGCTTATTGAGAGTATCTTCATTTCTGTCATTTTATCTCCCTCCCCTCAATCGCAAGTAACGCGGCTCGGAGCGCCCCCACCGCTATACGCCGCCGCTCTGTGTCGGCGCACTCAAGTGCTGGGCGAAGAACCTTGTATATCTCTCCGCGCAAAGTGTAGTCGTTCTCAAGAGCCTCGGTGTCTATACGCGGCAGAGTTTTATCCTCCGCCTCGGCATAGATAAACCTTTGCGAGAGCAGTGTTCTGACCATATTCATATCGGGCGAGAAGCTGAAATCCGTCTCTCCGACAAGAGTCAGCCGCAAAGCGGTGTTTCTGCCAAAATTGCGTGAGGCGATATATTTCTCTATCTGTCCGACAAGCGCCCTGTTATCGGCGCTCGACGATATATCGAGTGTCTCCGAGAGATAAAGCGTCTCTCCAAAGGGAATCTTTTCAACCGAAACCTCTCCGCCCTCAACATTCACCGAAAGCGCTCCTCCCACGCCCTCCTCGTCAAAGCCGCGGCTATCGGGAAATCCGCAATACGCCACCGTGCTTTTTCCGGCCGTAACGGGACTCATCTCCTTATGTATATGTCCGAGCGCGGCATAGTCAAATCCGCATCTCTCTATATCCGAAACGAGTATCGGAGCGTAACGCGACATAGGGGCGCCAAGCTCGGTATGAGCGCAAAGAACGCTCACGCCGTCAAAGGGCGGAAGCTCAAAGCCGTCAAGAGGACAGGTAAAATAGCTGTCCGAGGTAAAGGCATATCCGCAAACCTGAACGCCAAGCTCCTCAAAGGTAAAGACCTGCATCTCCTCGGAGTTAAAAACACTCACGTTCTCGGGAAGTCTGCCGTCAAAATAAAGCGCCACGCCCGAATATGCGTCGTGGTTTCCCGGGGCGATGACCACGGGACAGTTGAGCGAGGAAAGCTCCTCTATAACGCACTCCTCCGTTTCGGGACTTATATTTTTAGTGTCGAAAAGGTCACCGCAGATAAGCACCATATCAAAGCCGTTTTCCGACACGTATCTCATCATCTTCCGAAAAACCTCTCTCTGCCTCTCTCTCGCCGCCGCTCTTTTGGGATACGAAAAGCGGTGAAAGGCACTGTCAAGATGAAGGTCTCCCGTATGAAAAATCTTTATCATAGCTCACCTCTAATAAAGCTTAATTTGTCTACAACTATATTCTACCATACTTTTTTCTCTTTCGCAACAGGCAACGGCAGAACTTTTGACATATACTTTAAAAGAAAAATAAAAAAGAAAGGCACGGTGCTATATATGCTTATTGACGTTCCCTATAACAGAGAAAGGGCGGTCGAATACGCGCGAAGATGGGCGCTCTCCCGCAATCCCCTGTTTCTCGATTTCACAGGTCGCGGCGGCGACTGCACAAGCTTCGTCTCGCAGTGTGTGTTCGCGGGATGCGGCATTATGAACTACACCCCAACCTTCGGGTGGTATTACATATCCTCCGTCGACAGAGCCCCCGCTTGGGCAGGAGTGGACGAGTTTTTTAATTTTGTGACCAACGCCCCCGACTTTGCTCGGGAAAACGGCGGAACAGGACCTCGGGGCTTTGACGTGCGCAACGGACAGGATATCGCCATCGGCGATGTTATTCAACTCGCAAATGATAGCGGCGAGTTCTATCATTCGCTTATAATAAGCGGATTTACCGAGGACGATATTCTTATCTGCGCCCATTCGGACGATGCGCTCGACCGCCCTATTTCAAGCTATAATTATGCCTCCTTGAGAGTGATTCACATAGAAAAGGCAATAGCCGAGATAAACGGCGACACTCTTTTCAGAAATCTGATAGACGGAATCGCGCTCCCCATACCGCCTATGCGATAATTTGCGTTTGATTATTGACAAATCCTCCCCCTTTGTGATAAAATATTATCAAAGAAATCAAGGGGGCAAAAATTATGGTAAAAACAGTTGCGGCTATAGAAGGTATGATGTGCGGTATGTGCGAAGCGCATATGAACGACGCTATCAGAGGCGCCTTTAAGGTAAAAAAGGTTGAGTCCTCTCACTCTAAAAATCAAACCGTTATTATCTCCGAAAATCCTATCGACGAGCAAAAGCTTAAGGATGTCGTCGAGAAAACAGGTTACGTCCTTAAAGACGTAAAATCCGAACCCTATAAGAAAAAAGGCTTCCGCCTTTTCGGAAAGTAAGAAATGAGGGGGAGTCAAGAGGAACCTTTTGAGGAAAGGTTCCTCTTGACTCCCCCAAACCTTTTAAAAAAGTTTTAGCTTTCGATTTATTATGAATATTAACCCTCGTGGCTTTTTATAAAGAAAACAATCGACGGACACACTATAAACGCCTTGGCGTTTATGTGCCTACACATCGATTGTTTTTCTTTATTATATTAGCTTTGCTATAAGCGGAGTCGAGTTTCCGAGAAACATCAAGCGGTGGCTACACCTCATCACACATCAAATAATTTTATAGCCTTTATAGCCGAGCCGTCGGGGTAATCTCGCACCTCGCCGAGGGCGAAAAAAACACCCGAGCCGTACAGACGGACTCTCTGTCCCGTTGGGAGAGAGGCGCCTATTTTTTTCTGATAAATCTCGCAGCCGTTTCTGCAAAGTCGCTCATAGAACGCTGACAGCTCAAATGCGGGTAAGGACTCAAAGAGCGCCTCTGTGGGAATAAGGAGTCCGAAGCGTTCCTCGATACTCATCTGCTCAAGTTGAGCAATACTCACCGAATTATCTATCGAAAATCCGCCCGCCTCGACTCGCTCAAGCGCCGCCATGGCGCCGCCGCAGCCCAGCCGCTCACCGATATCGGCGCAAAGAGTGCGGATATAAGTCCCCGACGAGCAGCTCACATCAATTGAATAAACACGGCTGTCAACGGTACTCGCGACCTCTATCGAAAAAATCTCAACCCTGCGCGGCTGACGCTCAACCGTCACACCCTGCCTTGCGAGGTCGCACAGCTTTTTGCCGCCTACCTTAAGAGCGCTATACATCGGCGGTATCTGGTCATACTCGCCCACAAAAGAGCGACATACCCGCTCAACCTCCTCGGCAGAGGGGATATCTGTGCTCTCGGATAGCACCGCTCCGCTCGTATCCTCGGTGTCGGTTGTGATTCCGAGCCGCAGGAGCGCCCTGTATTTCTTCGTGTCGCTCACAAGATACTCCGCCGCCTTTGCCGCCCTGCCTATCAGCACGGCGAGAACGCCCGTTGCCATAGGGTCAAGAGTTCCCGTGTGACCAACACGCGCCGTACCGTAAAGCCGTCTTATTTTATAAACTATATCGTGCGAGGTAACTCCCGTGTGCTTATTCACTATAAGTACGCCCGAGGGTTCTGTGTTACTCATTTTTATATTTCAAGGGGAAAACACCTCCTCGGCTTTTCCCCTTTCCCCTTTTTACTTTACTATAATATCCTCAAGAGTGCGCTTCGGCGCGTGATGGACACCCTTCCCGTCACGGTAATACTTCACATTGCCGCCCTCGGCATCCTCAAGTATAACGACCTCGTCGGGCTTACCGAGCGCCAGAACGAGCTGCGGCTCGAGCGAGGGCGCAAGTCCGAGTATCTCTCGTATTTTCTCAATACCGGCAGAGCCTATCATACATCCGCCGTATCCCGCCTCTGCAGCCGACAGCATAATTATCTCCGAGCATATTCCCACATCCTTGAGAAATATAGGCTTAAACGGAGTTATCTCGGTGTCGTGACAGACGACTATAAACGCCACAGGCCCGTGCCCCTCGGGGGGAAGCTTTATGTCGAGCGCCGCCGCCCATCTCGTGTGAGAAAGCACTGCCGACACCTCGGATTCCTCGGTAACTACTCGGTATTTGAGAGGCTGGAGATTCATTGTCGCGGACGCGATACGCGCGTTGTCAATAAAGCCCAGAAGAACCTCCTCGGGTATCTTAACACTCGTGTCAAACGAGCGATAGCTTCTGTTTTTTCTCAAAAGCTCGTTAAGCATTTTCGGTCTCCTCTCCGACCTTCGGGAACTTCACCCAAGCCGACTTTATCGTCACACCCTTTGAGGAAAAATTCGCCTCGTATTCGGTCATCACATTCTCCTCTGCCATCTCTGACTCGTGCAGATTCTCTGTCTTCCATACTATCTCGAGTCCGCAAAGCTCAAACTGCTCAAGACTCGACGCGAAAAGTCCGTCATTGTCGGTTTTCAGCTTCAGTATTCCGTCCTCGCGCAAAAGCTTTCTGTATATCTCGAGAAACGAGCTGTGCGTAAGACGTCTCTTTGCGTGTCCCTTTTTGGGCCACGGGTCGCTGAAATTCAGATATATACAGTCAACCGAATTCGGTTTCATCGCCTCATCGAGTATCTTTGCGTCGCCTATAAGGAATCTCAAATTGTCACGCTCTCTGTCCTCCGCGCGCTTCATTGCCTTCTCAAGCGCGACACAGCATACGTCCGACACCTTCTCCATCGCGATAAAATTCACATCGGGGTATTTTTCCGCCATTCCACAAGCAAAATTTCCCTTTCCGCAGCCTATCTCAAGGTGAAGCGGAGCCGAATCGTCAAATATATTCTCGGGAGAGGAAAGCGCCTCCTTGTCGGATATCAACAGAGCCGAACAGGCTTCGATACGCTGCGCTCCGTTCTTCTTTTTTCTTACTCTCATAAAAGGACTGCTCCTTATACGTTGAATCTGAAGAGGACGACGTCTCCGTCCTTCATCACGTATTCCTTGCCCTCGCTTCGGTAAAGTCCCGCGTCCTTTGCCGCCGCAATGCTTCCACAGGCTTGAAGGTCGTCAAAGGATACTACCTCCGCGCGGATAAATCCTCTCTCAAAATCGCTGTGTATCTTACCCGCCGCCTGCGGCGCCTTTGTTCCCTTGGTTATAGTCCAAGCCCTTACCTCCTGCGGTCCTCCCGTCAGATAGCTGATAAGACCGAGGAGCGTGTAACTCGCCTTGATAAGACGGTCAAGACCGCTCTCGGGGATACCGAGGTCCTCAAGGAATATTGCTTTCTCCTCGCCCTCAAGCTCGGCAATCTCCGCCTCAAGCTGGGCGCATATAGCGATTATCTGTGAATGCTCTCTCTCGGCTTGCTCCTTGAGAGCGACGTAGTTCTTGTTTGAAAGAGGCTCCTCCGAAACCTCGTCCTCACTCACATTTGCCACATAGATAACAGGCTTCATTGTGAGGAGCGGGGTATCGTGCAGATACTCAAGCTCACTCTCGTCAAGCTCAACCTCACGGGCGCACTTTCCGTCGGAGAGAGCTGCGTGGAGACGCTCAAAGACCTCAAGCTCGGCGGCGAGAGTCTTGTCTCCCTTCATTGCCTTTTTCGTGCGGTCAATACGGCGCTCGACCATCTCGATATCCGAGAAGATAAGCTCAAGATTTATCGTCTCAAGGTCACGCAGAGAGTTTATCGAGCCGTCAACGTGGATTATGTTGTCGTCGTCAAAGCAACGGATAACGTGAACTATAGCATCCACCTCACGGATATTCGAGAGGAATTTGTTTCCAAGTCCCTCTCCCTTTGAGGCGCCCTTGACAAGTCCCGCGATATCAACGAATTCTATGATAGCGGGGGTATATTTTTCGGGATTATACATCTGCGCCAATACATCGAGGCGGCTGTCGGGCACGGTAACGACACCGACATTCGGCTCTATTGTGCAGAAGGGATAGTTAGCCGACTCCGCTCCCGCATTTGTGAGAGCGTTAAAAAGCGTACTCTTGCCGACATTCGGCAAACCTACTATACCAAGTTTCATTTTATTTAGTCTCCTTTATTTTACAAGGTGTTCTCTCTTTGGCGTTATGACATACACGCCATTATCATATCAACATATAATTATATCACACCTGTTCGGCGGAGTCAAGAGATAAAAAGTAAAAGTGACGGTGTATTAAAAGGCTTTCCCCTCGGGAAAGCCTTTGTTTGAAATTTCGCCCTGCCGTTGGGGGGGCAAATATGCGAAAGGTTGACGCTCACGGAAGCACTTTCCTGTGTGAGAAGGGGGAACTTTTTTCAAAAAAGTTCCCCCAAAAAAACCGCTTACACCCTTCTCTTTTTACAGATAACAATAGTAATAACCGATATGCCGAGAAGCCCCGCGGCACAAGCCGAGGCTACAATCACAACGACCTTTGTGTAAGATTTTTTATCAACGCCTGTTGTTTGCGAATCAGGCGCTTGGGTGTTGGTAGCCGAAACGGCGGAGAGCTCAAATCCGCAGAGGTCGCACTCGCCGTCGGAGTTTGTGTCGGTATGCTCCTCTATGTCAAGCTTTGCCTCACATCCGTCCGCCGGACAGATGTGCGCGTGACCGTCACCGTCAGTGTAACCCCAAGAGGTCAAATCATATTCGTGAGCGGCAAGAGCGCCGTGCTCTCCTCCGCAAACCGAGCATTCCGCCCGCTTCGTGCAGGTAGCCTCGCCACCCGCGCACTCCGCCTCGTCCTCAAGATACGAGCAACCCGAAATCACACATTTGTGAAAATGCCTGTCATTTTCCGAGGTCCACTCGGACGAAATCTGGTGCTCACCGAATACCGTTCCGCTATAATACTTTCCATAGGCATATACGTCATTTTTGGCGTTTGAGTCGCAACGGGAGCAGTCAAACCAATATCTTTCCGCCACCTGACAGTTCTGCGCCGCAAGATACAGATGCTCGGCATCGGTAAGCCTCTCGGTGTAGTCGTGTCCGAGTGCGTCAATCGTTATAGACGCCTTATCCTCAATCTCCACTCTCGCTCCTCCGTCGGCAAACCACTTGCCGCAGGAGCAGCTGTAATATGCCGTGTTGTTTCCGTCAACCAGACAGGAAGCGGGGGTTGCGGGAACATATGTAAGTGAGGTGTGCTGACAGGTATTTATCGTAAGTATGACCTCTCTGCCAACACTTGAATAACCGTATGTAAAAGCGCCCGACACTCCCGCCGCCGTGGCTATACTTCGGATATTTGAATAATACCAGTTGATAAAAGACTGAACATCTCCCGTGATATAGAAACTTGCGGCAAGAGAGTTGTTCTTCAACCGCTTCGCCACATCGCTTACCGAATAGTCGCTTCCGTCTACCCTACCCTCCATAACCGCGAAATAATGCGCGTCGGATGAGTTGCAGACGGGAAGCGCATACGCCGTGGCGGTCAGCGTGTGGTCGCGAAGCATCTCGCTGTCGCTCAAGTTAAAATAAGCGTGGAAAATATTCTCTCCGTGGTCGTTCCAGGTCAGGTCGGTCTGGTAGTCTGATCCGTCTATTCTTACACAATTCCACGCGTGAGCTTCGGTCGCGCCCGATGAATTGATTCCCGTGCCAACCGCTATAAACGACTGTATTCCCGAGAGCTGAAGCAGATATTGAAGCGCCTCGGCATATCCCTCACAGACCGCTTTTCCCTCAACGATAGCGCCGTAGGCGTTGTGGGCGTTCTCGGACTCGATATAGGTTACACTCTCGGCAAGTCTGTCGTGAAGATAAAGCTCGGTCTCAAACTCGCTCATACCGCTCTCCAGCTCGGAGAGGATAGAGTTTACGACCTGCGCAAAGGTTCCTCGAGCCACCTCAAGCTCATTACCAGTCATAAGATAGGACGGCAGAAGCTCCATAACCGTCTGTTTTGCCGTTGAATAGGAAAATTTCACCGAATTGTCAAGCCAGAAATGCTCGGTGTGGTCGCTCCGATAAGCTGAAAGAACGGTGTCAAGCTCGTTCTCACTGATAGGATTTTCCCCATTGTATATCGAGAATCTCTCGGATGCCGAGCCTATTCCCTCGACTATCCTGTCGTAGGCATAGAGCAGCGCCTTGGAGTTCGGGAGCGCCGAGAGCGCTCCGCGCCCGTAATACTCCACTGTCACGGCTCTCTCGGAGACCGTCGCGCCTTGCGATGACTGACTCTCTATCTCGTATTCTCTCCATTCAAGCTCGGTCTCCTCTGTAAGCGTGAGCGGCTCATATCCCGACTTCTCCGCGGAAATAGCGCTCCGTCCATCCTCGGACACCTCTCCGACATTCGCGTACGCAAAGACCGCCGAACATTGAATAATGACGGTCATATATAATAACAAGCAGACAGCTCTGCTAAAAAGCTTTCGCATATAGAAATCCTCCGAACACAGTCTATACACGAATTATAGCATATTCCTCCGAAAAAATCAAGTGCGGTATCACACAGGAAGCACGGGATATGACGAAAGCCATTGCTCGGTCTGTATTATCCTGCCGTAAGCCCTGATTCTTCCCCTCGCGTCCTTTTCTCTCTCTACCTCCTTCATTTTGTCGCCGAAGTATCTGTATATATGGCTCTCCCTGTCGTTAAGAATCCTCTGTCCAATATCCGAGAGAGTCCGTTCCAGCCTTGATATTCCCGACCGTCTCTCACGCTTCTCATCGTTTGGCGGCAGAATATTCACCATAACTCCGTTCATCATTCCGATTCGGTCGGCTCTCTCAAGCGCATACCCGACATCTATAAGCAACGCCCTGTCACAGACAGTGGCTTTTTTTGTTTCCGCCCTCTTTTTTATCTCCTCGATATAGCTCGGCATATATTCGTCAAAGGCGGGGTGGTCGAACGCCACAAGTATCTCGTGAAGTCGGCTCTCTATGTCGGAAAAATGCGCCTCACAGGACGGATAAATAATCTCCTTGGCGCCGTCCCACCTGAAAAAGCCTCGGCTCTCTGCCGCGCTTCTGTATTCGCTCACCTGTGTTCCCAGCCTTGAATGAACGGCAAAGGATGACTCGCCAAGCTCCTTTATTCCCCGATATATCTCCGCTCCGCCAATCATTCCCACGGGAGCGCGGATAAGCTCCGCCACCGCTGCCCTGTCCGCCTCGACACCGTCGCGCAGATATCGGATAAGCCCTTTTATCTCGGAGGCGAAAACGAGTCTGGCTCCGTCGTTCAGATAATAAAGCGGCTTCGCTCCTATAGCGTCCCGAGCCAGAAAGACCTCCTTGCTTTTTTCATCGTAAACGGCAAAGGCAAACGCTCCGTCCATATGCTCGACACACTCGTATCCGAATGCGATATAGCACTCAAGCGCCGCCTCGGCGGCGCTCCCGAATCCGCAAAATCCGAAGATATCGGATATCTTTCCGATATTGTAAAGCTCTCCGTCGAAGACTATCGTGTATGCTCTGTCTCCCTTTATTGCCGTATAAGGCTGACGGCTCCGCGCCCCGCCCGACCATATCATTCTGTTGTGTTGAAGCCCGACACCGCCGTTGATATACGCGCCCGACTGGTCCTTTCCGCGAAGCACCATCGCCCGTCCCATCTCCCGAAGCCGCTCAAAGTCAAAGGTGTTCGCCTCAAAATCAACTATTCCGCAAATAGAACTCATACTATCCCTCCAACGCTTTTATCACAGTATAATTCTATGAATACCCGCCCGTCTTTATTATGAAAATTCGCCGAGCGGCAAAGTATCATAAAAAGCTCCGACGCATATAATGGTATTGAATCCATAAACAGGAGGTATGCACTATGTGTCATATAAGGCTTCGCAGGGTGCTGGGAATATCCGCCGTATGCTTTGGCGCGGGGATACTGCTCTCCTTTATCCTTCCGGGATATTTCCTCGCCTTTATTGAAGCCGCCGTACTTATTGCCGCAGGTGTGCTTCTGCTCGGAAAACATCATTGAAAGGACTGACTCTTATGAAAATCGTTCTCTTCCGTTCACCTGCCTTTCTCGCGCCTATTCTCCGTAAATTTTTCGGTATCAAAAAGAAGTGACCTCAAAAGAGCTCGGGGAGACGGATACTCGTTCAAAAAAGTTATCCTTCTCCCCGAAAAATGCTTTACATAAAGGCTTTTTTGTGATATACTATAATATAAGTACGATTTTGAGTGCGGAGAAGCGCTCATAAAAACAAAGGAGACAGTAAAAATGAAAACAGATATCCAGATAGCCACAGAAGCCAAAATGCTCCCCATAAAGGATATAGCCGCAAAGCTCGACATCACCGACGACGAGCTTGAGCTGTACGGAAAATACAAGGCGAAGATAAACGACGATTTTCTCGCCAGAATGAAGGACAAGCCAAACGGTAAGCTTATCCTTGTCACCGCCATCAACCCCACTCCCGCTGGTGAGGGAAATACGACCACATCGGTAGGTCTCGGTATGGCTATGAGCAAGATAGGAAAGAATGCCATAATCGCTCTGCGTGAGCCCTCTCTCGGGCCGGTTTTCGGTGTTAAGGGCGGAGCCGCGGGCGGCGGATACGCGCAGGTCGTTCCTATGGACGATATCAATCTGCACTTCACAGGTGACTTCCACGCGATAACCGCAGCGAATAACCTGCTCTGCGCTATAATAGATAACCACCTCCAGCAGGGCAACGAGCTGGGAATCGACCAAAGAAGAATCCTCTTCCCCAGAGTTACCGATACTAACGACCGCGCTCTGCGAAATATCACCGTAGGTCTCGGCTCAAAGGTAGACGGAATTCCGAGACAGGACCACTTTATGATAACCGTGGCAAGTGAGATAATGGCTATCCTCTGCCTCGCGGAGTCTCTGTCCGACCTCAAGGAGCGCCTCGGAAATATCCTCGTAGCGTATACCTACGACAACAAGCCCGTATACTGCCGCGACCTGAACGCGAACGGCGCTATGGCTGTCCTGCTTAAGGACGCTATCAAGCCCAACCTCGTTCAGACGCTTGAAAATACACCCGCCCTCATTCACGGCGGTCCCTTCGCGAACATCGCTCACGGCTGTAACTCCGTCCGCGCGACAAAACTCGCTCTCAAACTTGCGGATTACGCCATCACCGAGGCGGGATTTGGCGCTGACCTCGGAGCCGAGAAATTCCTCGACATCAAGTGCCGCAAGGCAGGTCTCGCTCCCTCGGCGGTAGTTCTCGTCGCAACCGTTCGCGCACTCAAGTATAACGGCGGAATCCCGAAGGACAAGCTTGCGGAGGAAAATCTTGAGGCTCTTCGTGCGGGAAGCGTTAACCTTGAGGCTCATATCGACAACTTGAGCGGATTCGGTCTGCCCGTTGTCGTCGCTATAAACAGATTCGGAACCGACACAGAGGCGGAGCTTGATATCATAAGAGATATCTGTGAGCGCAAGGGCGTTGACTTTGCTCTCTCCGAGGTATTCGCCAAGGGCGGAGAAGGCGGAATCGAGTTGGCTCAAAAGGTTGTCGAGGCGTGTGAGAAGAAGTCCGACTTCAGATTTATGTATGACGACAATATGTCGATAAAGGAAAAGATAAACGCCGTGGCAACAAAGATATACGGAGCGGACAGCGTTAAATACGACGCGGCGGCGCTCAAGACAATAGCCGAGATAGAGGCGCTCGACGAGAAGTACTCAAAATTCCCCATCTGTGTGGCTAAAACCCAGTATTCTCTCTCCGACGACCCCACAAAGCTCGGTCGTCCCGAGGGCTTCACTCTCACGGTAAGAGAGATAAAGCTCTCCGCGGGAGCAGGATTTATCGTTGTTCTCACAGGCGCGATTATGACTATGCCCGGACTTCCCAAGAAGCCTGCCGCATACTCTATTGACGTCGATGACGACGGAAACATCACGGGACTGTTCTGATATGAACTTTCCCTACAGTATAACTACAAACTCACCCGAGGAAACAGAAAAGGTGGGAGAGCTTCTGGCTCTTGCGATTAAGGACTCTCCCGACCTTCCCCGATTCGTCGCTATGTTCGGCGACCTCGGTGTGGGCAAGACCGCGTTTGTCAGAGGGTTTACGCGAGTGTATGCCCCCGATGCGGCGGTAAAATCCCCGACCTTTGCCCTCGTCAATCAGTACGGACACCGTCCGTCTGCCGTATATCACTTCGATATGTACAGAATAACAGACGAGGACGACCTCTATTCCACGGGGTTTTACGATTATCTTTCGGGAGACGGACTCTGCATTGCCGAATGGTGCGAGAATATCCCGTACGCGATTCCCGAGAGGTATTTCAGCGTGTCTGTTGAAAAGACATCCTTCGACGCCGAAAACGAACGGCGTATATCCATAACACTTATTTAAAAAGGACTTAACCAAAATGAAAATTCTTGCCCTCGACAGTACCGCCACCGTGGCGTCTGTCGCCCTGACCGAGGACGAAGCTCTCCTCGCGGAGTATACCGTTCTCAACGGTAACACTCACAGCGAAACCCTGCTTCCTATGATAAAATCGGCGCTCGAAACCTTTGGAACACAGCCTCGCGATATCGGTTTGTTTGCCGTATCCGAGGGCCCGGGCTCCTTTACGGGAGTGAGAATAGGCGTTGCAACGGTAAAGGGCTTGGCGTTTGACAGCAAAACCCCTTGTGTGGGAATCTCCACGCTGGAGGCTCTGGCGTATAATCTCGTCGGATTTGCGGGACTTATCTGCCCCGTTATGAACGCCCGCCGCTCACAGGTGTATACCGCGCTGGTCCGCTCGGACGGCGAGAGCATCACCCGTCTTACCGAGGACTGTGCTATATCCATTGCCGAGCTTGACGAGCTTCTTTCGGAGTACACAGAGCCTGTCCGCTTCTGCGGGGACGGCTACGACATAACGCTGCCAGAGCTGAAAAAATGCGAATATCTCCCGACGCCAATCCGTCTGCGTTCGCAGTCGGCATACTCGGTAGCGGTCTGCGCACTGAAAAAGTATAAAAACGGCGAGAGCGTCAGCGACACAGCTCTGGTGGCGACTTATCTCCGCCTCTCTCAAGCTGAGCGAGAGCTGGCAGAGAAAAATAAGGCTTCGGAAAAATAAGACTTAATTAAAGAAAGGATACTACAAAAATGAAAATAGTTATCGGTTGCGACCACGCAGGTTTCGCCCTCAAGAGCGGAGTTATAGAGCATCTAAAGAATCGCGGATTTGAGTGCGTTGATGTGGGTACTTATTCGACAGACAGCTGTCACTATCCCGTATACGCACACGCCGTTTGCGAAAAAATACTTTCGGGAGAGTGTGAGCTTGGTATTCTCATCTGCGGAACGGGCATAGGTATGTCCATCGCCGCCAACAAGCACGACGGTATCCGCGCGGCTTGTTGCTCCGACACCTTCTCGGCAAGACTCACAAGAGAGCACAACGACGCGAATGTCCTTTGCTTCGGTGAGCGCGTTGTGGGCGCGGGACTTTCTCTTGACCTCGTCGATGCTTTTCTCGACGCGAAATATATGAACTCGGGCAACCACATCACGCGTGTAAAAATGCTCACCGACATTGAAAAAGGCAACCTTTAAATAAATTGATTCGAAAAATCGGAGGTGTTCGCTTTGTGTATTAAAAAAATAGCGGGAGTGCTTCGTGCCGTATCAGGCTCACCCCACCCCAAAAATTTCACCTCGGCTGTCATAGCGGCAGCTGGAAGCTCGGTGCGCTTCGGCGGAGAGAATACGAAACAGATGACCGAGCTTTGCGGTGTTCCGCTTATAGTGCATACCATCAAAGCCTTTGAGGAATGTGAGTGCATCCACGAAATAATAATCGTGGCAAAGAAAAACGAGGTCGCGGAGTACGACCGGCTCTGCTCCGAGCACGGCTTCAAAAAAATATCCGCCGTCATCGCGGGCGGATATACCCGTCAGGACTCGGTTCTCAAGGGACTTGACACGGTACACAAAAAATCAAAATATATCGCTATCGCCGACGGAGCGAGATGTCTCATCACGCCCGAGCAGATAGAGCAGGTATGCCGCGCGGCGTATAAATACGACGCGGCGACCGCCGCTCACAACTCGACCGATACGGTCAAAATTGCCGATAGCAAGGGATTTATAGATTCCACCGCAGACAGAGCTACGGTATGGCTCGCGCAGACGCCTCAAGTCTTTAAAACCAAGCTTTATAGGGCGGCGGCTTATACCGCGCTGAAAAAGGGCTTTGACGGAACCGACGACAATATGCTCGTTGAGAATGTAAAGCACCCCATAAGACTCGTTGAATGCGGAACCCAGAATATCAAGATAACGACACAGGCAGACCTTGTCTTTGCCGAGGCACTGCTTCGCCGCCGTGAGCTTGAGAAAAGCGTGGAGGACGTATGAGAATAGGTCACGGATATGACGTTCACAAGCTCGTCGAAGGAAGAAAGCTCATCATCGGAGGCGTGGATATACCTCACGAAAAGGGACTTCTCGGACATTCTGATGCCGATGTCCTGCTTCACGCGGTTTCGGACGCCCTGCTTGGCGCCGCGGCTCTCGGAGATATAGGTAAGCTATTCCCCGACAGCGACGAGAAATTCAAGGATGCCGACAGTCTCGTGCTTCTGCGAAAGGTCGCCGCGCGTCTGTCTCAAGCGGGATACCGCGTTGTAAATGTAGATGCCACCGTTATCGCACAGGCACCCAAACTCGCGCCGCACATTCACCGTATGCGCCAGAATATCGCGTTTGCGCTCGGCGTGAACATCTCGGCTGTAAGCGTCAAGGCTACCACCGAGGAGGGACTCGGCTTCTCGGGAGAGAAGCTCGGTATCGCCGCTCACGCGGTATGTCTTATAGAGGATAAATAATTCAAACGGAAATGCGGCGGAAAGATTATATCTCGCCGCCGCGCTTCCGCGCAGCGCAGCTCCCTCGGCTTCTAAACCTCACTGCCTTCTCTTGAAACGTCCCCGCCGAGCTTACTACGCGTATATTCTTCGGGATTGTACCCCTTAATTATGATATGACGCTATGCCCTTTTCGTTATAGCGCCGCACGTCGGAGAGACTTTGTTTTTTTCTTATCCCTTGATTTTTCTCTCGAAAAAAGCTCTCTGATACTCTTTGTCGACAGATTTTGACAGAAAAAATTTTTAATTTTTACGAAAGGATTCCCTTGTTATGTTTATTATATCACCGTCAGTTCTCGCGGCTGATTTTTCCCAACTCGGAGCCGAGATAAAAAAAGTGGAAAAAGCAGGTGCAAGTTATATACATCTCGATATTATGGACGGTCATTTCGTTCCGAATATAAGCTTCGGCGCCCCCGTTATAGCTTCGGTCAGAAAGAACACCTCTATAATTTTTGACGTCCATCTTATGATTACAAATCCCCAAAAATACGTAGACGATTTTCTGCGCGCGGGTGCTGATATCATCACATTCCACTACGAGAGCGACGACGACCCCGCAGAGGTTATCCAGTACGTAAAATCAAAAGAAGCGAGAGTCGGTATGGCAATAAAACCCGCAACTCCCGCAGAAGTGGTATTCCCTTTTCTTGAATCGCTCGATATGCTCCTCGTTATGACAGTCGAGCCCGGCTTTGGCGGTCAGAAAATGATACCCGAAACGATAGAAAAGGTTCGCGCTATCCGCACCTACGCGAATGAGCATAACATAAAAATAGATGTTCAGGTCGACGGAGGCATCAACGCCGATAACCTCAAAATGGCTACCGAGGCGGGTGCTAACGTTATCGTAGCAGGTTCAGCCGTATTTAACGCACCGCGCGCTAAAGATGTTATCGACAAAATGAAAAAGGTCGCCGACCTCTACCCATTCGGCAGCGGACTCGAAGAACGACTCGAAAAAGGAAAAGTCATAAAGAGATAGGGAATGCAGGTTTTATTCGGGGGGAACTTTTGAGGAAAGTCTAAAAGGCTGACGCCTTTTGCCAAGTTTGATTTGTCGGCTAAACACCGACATTTTGGGCGGAAACGCCCAAAAACATCAAACATTGGTTCCTCTTGACTCCTCCAAACCTTTTTAAAGCTGGGATTGTCTAACCCATTTAGTTTATATATAATAAAAAAGACACCCCTCGGTACGCAAGTGTCCGAGG
>JAFTHJ010000049.1 GCA_017457465.1 Clostridia bacterium
GAAAGGTGCCACATATTCTTATCCTTCGAATAGTTGGTCTCACGGTTTATCTTAAGGGGAACGTTATGCGCTTCGGCGTACTCTATCTCCTCCTCACGGGATTTGATGCTCCACTCACGCCAAGGAGCTATTATAGGCATATCGGGTGCGAACGCCTTGATAGTAAGTTCGAAACGAACCTGGTCATTTCCCTTACCTGTACAGCCGTGACAGATTGCGTCAGCGCCCTCTGCCTTTGCTATCTCAACGATACGCTTCGCGATAACGGGACGAGCAAAGGAAGTACCGAGCATATAATCCTCGTACTTTGCTCCAGCCATAACCGTGGGGATAACATAATCCTCAACAAATTCCTCGGTGAGGTCCTCTATGTATATTTTGGATGCGCCTGTCTTGATTGCCTTTTCCTCAAGTCCCTCAAGCTCATCGCTCTGACCTACGTTTCCGCTTACCGCGATAACCTCGCAGTTGTTATAATTTTCCTTGTGCCACGGAATGATTATCGATGTATCGAGACCTCCCGAGTACGCACGAACTACCTTTGTGATATCCTTTTTATTCATAACTTTCTCCTTTGTTGTATAAAATTCAGTTTACGGTGAATATTATACATCATTTTATTTGACTTGTCAATACCTTTAATGACAATATTTTCATCTCTTTTAAGCCTCTTTTAGAGCGATATGCACAACAATGAATATTATTCACACATTTATTCACAAAAAGCCTTGAATATCAAGAAATTCAATGAATACAAGCCTTTCGATATTCATTTCAGCTTTACGGAGCACTGTAAAATATTTTTTACCAAACGAAGTCGAGCTGCTTAATACGAAATTTTATCAACAGCTCTGTCCATTTTTAACAAATGAATATATTTGTGAATATTAGTCATAATTAGTGAATACAATCACTTTTAAAAACGCCCAAAAGGAGAAAGACCGACAAAGCCTTTCTCCTTTTATATTTGTCAGATTACCTTGACTATCCAGCCGAATTCGTCGTCAAGTCTGCCCCACTGAATACCCGTGAGAGTATCATAGAGCTTCTGTGCTATCGCACCGATTTCGCCGTTATTTATAGTCATTTTTATATTTCCGTCATCGAGAAGTCCGATAGGAGATACGACTGCCGCCGTTCCCGTACCAAATGCCTCGTCGAGCTTACCGTTCTTATAAGCCTCGATAACCTCTTCCTCGGAAAGCTTTCTCTCCTCTACCTTGTATCCCATACTCTCGAGGAGCTTTATGCAGGACGCGCGTGTAACACCGGGGAGAATATTTCCCTCATTCAGCGCGGGGGTGATAACTGTTCCGTCGATAACAAAGAATACATTCATCGCGCCGACCTCGTCGATATACTTATGCTCAACTCCGTCGAGCCAGAGAACCTGCGCATATCCCATCTTCTCTGCTTTTTCCTGACCGATAAGCGATGCTGCATAGTTTCCGCCTATCTTTGCAAATCCCGTACCGCCTCTTACGGCTCTTACATATTCACGCTCTATGAATATCTTAACGGGCTTTATTCCCTCTGCGTAGTATGCGCCTACGGGAGAGAGGATTATCATAAACTTATAGCTCTTTGAGGGGTGTACGCCAAGCTGAACGTCTGTAGCGATTATGAAGGGACGGATATAGAGAGAGGTTCCCTCAACTGTCGGTACCCAATCACGCTCAACCTCAACTATTGCCTTGATAGCGTCAAGTGCGTCAGATGGATTGATTTTGGGAATGCAAAGACGCTCGTTGGTATTATTCATACGCTCGATATTCTTGTCAGGCCTGAAAAGCTGGATTCCGCCCGTGGGAGTTCTGTACGCCTTAAGTCCCTCAAACATCTCCTGCGCGTAATGGAATACCATACACGCGGGGTCGAGAGAGAGATTCTGATAAGGTACTATACGCGCGTCGTGCCAACCCATTCCCTCGTCGTAATCCATAATAAACATATGGTCTGTGAAATATTTTCCAAATCCGAGCTTATTAAAATCGGGCTTTTCTTTTCTGTTTTCGACCAATTCGTATTTTATATTAAGCATTTTTTCGTCTTCCCTTCTTATATATTTGCGGCAATTATGCTGCCCATCTCGGAGCATTTTACCTTCTTAAAGCCTTCCTTATAGATATCCGCCGTTCTGTAGCCGTCGTCAAGCGCTTTGTTTACAGCCGCCTCTATAGCATCCGCCTCACGGGGCATATCAAAGGAATAACGGAGCATCATAGCACAGGACATAATCGTTCCTATGGGGTTTGCGATATCCATTCCCGCAATATCGGGAGCCGAGCCGTGAATAGGCTCGTACATACCGAGAGTTCCCTCGGAAAGACTTGCCGAGGGCATCATTCCGATAGAGCCCGTGAGCATACTTGCCTCGTCGGAAAGGATATCACCGAACATATTTTCGGTAACTATAACATCAAACTGCGAGGGGTTCTTGATAAGCTGCATAGCCGTGTTATCAACGAGAATATCGCTGTACTCAACATCGGCGTACTCATCCGCAAGTCTGTGCATAACCGCTCTCCAGAGTCTTGAGGAATCAAGGACGTTAGCCTTATCGACAGACGCGACGCGAGAGGAGCGCTTACGAGCGGTCTCAAAAGCTACCCTGCCTATTCTCTCTATCTCGTGCTCACTGTATGTCATCTCGTCCGTAGCCACCTTTTCACCGTCAAGCATTTCGGTTCTGCGTTTACCGAAATAGATTCCTCCCGTCAACTCTCTGACTATCATAAGGTCGATTCCGTTACCCACGATAGAGGGCTTGAGAGGAGATGAGTCCGCAAGCTGCATAAAGAGCTTTGTGGGACGGAGATTAGCGAAAAGACCGAGCTCACTTCTGACCGCAAGCAGAGCCTTTTCGGGACGTATAGAGGGGTCAACATTATCCCACTTGGGACCGCCTACCGCTCCGAGAAGAACGCTGTCTGCGCTCTTGCACTTCTCCATTCCCTCTTTTGTTATCGGCACACCGTACTTGTCGATACTGCAACCGCCGATATCGACCTCGGTATATGTAAACTTATGCGAATATTTCTCGCATACCTTGTCAAGTACCTTTATAGCCTCATTAACTATCTCGGGGCCTATTCCGTCGCCCTTGAGGACGGTGATATTCTTGTTCATTTCTTTACCCTCTTATCTGTTCTTTATAGAATTCAGAAGTCCGTCGGATTTGATTATATTCTTAACGAAATCCGGAAAGGGCTCTGCCTTGTATGTTTCGTTTTTAGTGTGGTTTGTGATAACGCCCGTATCGAAGTCTATCGATACCTCGTCTCCGTTCTCTATCTTCTCACTTGCCTCGGGACATTCGAGTATCGCAAGTCCTATATTTATAGAGTTACGGAAGAAGATTCTCGCAAATGTCTTTGCGATAACGCAGGAGACACCCGATGTTTTTATCGCGAGAGGCGCGTGTTCACGGGAGGAGCCGCAACCGAAGTTTGCTCCGCCCACGATTATATCGCCCACCTTTACCTTGGCAGCAAAATCCTTGTCGATATCCTCCATACAGTGCGAAGCAAGTTCCTTTGCGTCGGATGTATTCAGATATCTCGCGGGAATGATAACGTCGGTATCCACGTTATCTCCGTATTTATGTACGTATCCTTTGGTATTCATATAAGCTCTCCTCTCACTTTATGTCTCTGGGATCGCATATTCTGCCCATTACCGCAGACGCCGCCGCGACCTCGGGACTTGCAAGGTATATCTTCGAGGTAACGTGTCCCATACGTCCGACGAAGTTTCTATTGGTAGTAGCGACAGCTATCTCGTCTGCCGCGAGTATTCCCATATATCCGCCAAGGCAAGGTCCGCAGGTAGGGGTTGATACGACACAGCCCGCGTCGATAAATGTGTCAATATATCCGAGCGCGATACAGTCCTTATATATCTTCTGTGTCGCGGGGATAACGATACATCTGATGCCCTCCGCAATATGTCTGCCGCGAAGTATCTCTGCCGCCGCCTTCATATCCGAAAGTCTTCCGTTCGTGCAGGAGCCGATAACCACCTGATCGGGGATTATATCGGAAAGCTCTCTTGCTTCCTTTGTATTCTCGGGAAGATGAGGACAAGCCACTGTGGGTTCTATCTTCGAGAGGTCAATGGTGTAGACCTCGTCATATTCGGCGTCATCATCAGCGCGATATACCTTGAAGTCTCTGGTAACTCTCTCGTTTACATACGCGAGTGTAACCTCGTCGACCGCAAATAGACCGTTTTTAGCACCTGCCTCGATAGCCATATTCGCCATACAGAGTCTGTCGTCCATAGTGAGCGACTTCAGTCCGCTTCCCGTAAACTCCATAGACTTATAAAGTGCGCCGTCAACGCCTATCATACCTATGATATGAAGAATAACGTCCTTACCCGAAACGTAAGGTCTGCGAAGCTCTCCGACAAGCTCGAATTTTATAGCAGAGGGAACCTTGAACCAAGCCTCGCCCGTTGCCATACCCGCTGCCATATCGGTGCTTCCCACGCCTGTGGAGAACGCGCCGAGAGCGCCGTATGTACAGGTGTGCGAGTCAGCTCCGATAACCGCTTCACCCGGGGCTACCAAGCCCTTTTCGGGAAGAAGCGCGTGTTCTATTCCCATCTCTCCGACATCGTAGTAATTCTTTATTGAAAAATTCTTTGCGAATATACGGCACTGCTTACACTGCTCTGCCGCCTTGATATCCTTATTGGGCGCAAAATGGTCCATTACAAGCGATATCTTTTCTTTATCAAAAACCGAATCAAATCCGTTCTTCTTGAACTCGTTTATAGCAACGGGAGATGTGATATCGTTTCCGAGTACCATATCAAGCTTCGCCATAATAAGCTGACCCGCTCTTACAGAATCAAGTCCCGCGTGAGCCGCCAGAATCTTCTGTGTCATCGTCATAGCCATATCAATCACCTCTTATTTGGACAAAAGTTTACGGTTTACCGCAGATACGAGCGCGTTTACGGATGCGGCGATAATATCGTCGCTGACTCCCGCGCCCCAGCTTATCTTACCGTCGGGGAATGTTACACTCACATATGTTACAGCCGCGGAGGTTGAACCTATAGAGAGCGCATGTTCGGTATAGGTGAGGTTGGAATACTCGATTCCGAGGTGCTTCTTGAGCGCGTTGCTGACCGCGTCAAGACGTCCGTTACCCGCCGCGGATACGTCAACGTGTCCCTCTGTGGTCTCTACC
>JAFTHJ010000003.1 GCA_017457465.1 Clostridia bacterium
CTCCAGAACCGTGGACGTCCACGTAAAGCGTTTGCGCGAGAAAATAGAGGGAGTTTCCGAAAAATGGACGCTCAAAACAGTCTGGGGAGTAGGATATAAATTCGAAATACTCGGCTGATAACGCATAAACGCCGATGCCTTGGGCGGAATGCCAACGAATAAGCGTGGGGAATACCTCGCGTATCGTCGTACGCATTGACCGACCTGCATCGGCGTTTGTTTATACGGGAAAGGGGCGTTTCGCCCCGAGGTAAAAAAGATGTTTAAAAGTATTTTCGCAAAATACGTCTCTGCGTTTATGCTGATAATCCTTGTCAGCTTCGCCATTATAATCGCCATAACCACCTCTATTATCGGAAACTATTCCAAGGATATAAAGGTGAGCATAATGGAGACTGCGGCAAACTCGCTCGGGGCGTATCTCAAAAACGAGATAGATGCCGCGCCCGACAGCTCTCTGAAAAAGATAACCTCCTCCGACAGCGAAGCGCTCGAGGAGATGTTCACGGTGATATCCTCCAACGGAGACGATATAACCGTGCTTCTCACCGATATGAACGGCGAGATTCTTATGGTGACGGGAAGCGATAAGGGCGAGGTCGAGATAGGCTCGTCTATTCACGGCTCCTTTGTTGAGAGCGTGAGCAATGGAACGAACGTCTTCCAGATGAACGGCGAGAGAAGCGTTTTCTCCTCACCTCATATGGTTTACGCGGTAACTGTTGAGAACTCCGAGGGCGAGGTCTGCGGCGAGGTATTTGTCTGCTCCTCCTCGGTGATTATGACCGACCTTATCGAGAAGATAACCAAAACTATCGGTCTTGCCGTGCTTTGGGTGCTTATGGCAGCGCTGATAGCAGTTTACTTCATAACCGAGCGTATCGTCGCGCCGCTTAAAAAGATAAGCGTAGCCGCGCGTCAGTTTGCCTCGGGAAAATTCGACACCAGAGTCCCCGTAAGCGGAAGCGACGAGGTGGCGGAACTTGCCGTGGCGTTTAATAATATGGCGGAATCGCTCGACAATTACGATAATATGAGAAACACCTTTATCTCAAACGTGTCCCACGACCTGCGAACCCCTATGACCTCTATATCGGGATTTGTCGACGGAATCCTTGACGGAGTCATCCCGCCTGATAAATACGACTATTATCTGCGAATAATCTCAAACGAGGTCAAGAGACTTTCACGCCTCGTGGCTTCCCTGCTCGACCTATCGAGAATTCAAGCGGGTGAGAGAAAGTTCACTATGGCTCCGTTCGATATCTGTGAGATGGGCAGACAGAGAATAATTTCCTCCGAACAAAAGATAGAGGAAAAGCACCTTGAGGTCGAATTTGTCTGCGAGGATGATAATATATCTGTCATAGCGGACAGAGACGCGATATATCAGGTGCTCTACAACCTCTGCGAGAACGCCGTGAAATTCTCGTCGGACGGAGGTCTGTTCAAGATAGAGATAACTAAAATCAAAAATAAAAAGGTACTCGTATCGGTATACAACGAAGGTCAGGGCATACCGCCCGCCGACCTGCCATACGTCTTTGAAAGATTCTATAAGAGCGACAAGAGCCGCGGACTGAATAAGTCGGGTGTTGGACTCGGTCTCTATATCTCAAAGACTATAATTCAGGCTCACGGCGAAAAAATATGGGTAGAGAGTGAATTTGAGCGCAACTGTCTCTTCTCTTTCACGCTTCCCGCAGAATAAACAGACGAAAATCTACCGATAATCTTCATAAGGATATCTATACCACAAAAAATTCCTCGGAAGGAACTGCATATATGGAAGAATTTGAAAAAAATCTTAACGAAAACGAAATAAGCGCCGAAGAAGAGACTGTCGGCATAAACGGAGGAGAGGCTCCCGCGTCAGATACGGAGGAGAATATCTCGGAAACCAACATACAGACAGAGGCGGAGCTTGTCGTATCCCCCGAGCAAACCGAGCTTGTGAGCGCGGAGGAGCCAACGGCGCCCGTATACCGTTGGAACTATGAGGAGCAGAAAGACTATCTGAACGGCAAGGAAAAGAAAAAACATAAAAACGGCGCCGTTATATACGCCGTTGTTATGACCTGCGCTTTCGCTGTCGCCTTCATTCTCCTCGCTGTTCTGCTTATATTGAACGGACTCGGAATCGGAAACGGCAATGGCGGCTCGGGTGACCAGAGCGGCGTCGGAGCGTCTGCCGAGAGAGTGGTATACGTAAGAGAATACGACCCCGAGAGCGGAGTGCTGACCACACAGGAGATATACAACAAATGTCTACCCGCGATAGTCACCGTATCGGTAACCGACGGTACCTCATCCGGTGTCGGCTCTGGATTCATAATCTCCGAGGACGGATTTATTGTCACGGCTAACCACGTAATCGACGGAATGACCTCGATTACAGTAATTATGAGCAACGGCGACAGATTCCCCGCAAAGGTCATAGACGGAAACGCCTTCACAGACCTCGCGCTCATCAAGGTGGCAACAAACGGACTTCCCACCATAGCTATCGGAAAATCCTCCGACTTGCTTGTTGGCGACCGCGTTGTGGCTATCGGAACCCCCGCCGCAATTGATTTCGCGGGTTCTCTTTCCGAGGGAAATGTCTCTTATAACGACAGAGTTTTCAAAATTTACAACGAGGACGGAAGCGTTGAAAAGAAGATGATTCTTATACAGACGAGCGCTCTCGTGAACCCCGGAAACTCGGGATGTCCCCTTATAAATGAATACGGAGAGGTAGTCGGAATAGTCACTATGAAGCTCAACAGCAGCTACTATGAGGGTATGTGCTTCGCTATCCCCTCCGACTCGGCTATTCCGATAATAACCGCTATGAAAAATGGTGAGAATTACAATGAGCTTCTCTCGGCGGTAAGCAAATATCCCGCAAAAATGGGAATTACCGTCGAAAACGCGGTATCATCAAATAACACGCCCGGCGTCAAGATAACCGCCTTCTCGTCAAACACTTATGACATCAGTCAGAAAATGAAGGTCGGCGATGTGATAGTTTCGGTAGATGCCACAACTGTTACCTCTATCACCGACTTGAGCTATATCCTCGATAAGTACGAGCCGGGTGACACTATAAGCGTTACCTTCTACAGAAATTCGCAAAGACTCACCGTCGAGGTAATTCTCGGACAGTAATATCATAAAACTCCGTAATATACACAATATATAAAATTTTACGGATGTTTTTTCAAATTTCTATTGCAAATTTGATATAAATGCGGTATAATGTCGGTTATACCGCATTATATTTATTATTAATATGTTTATCTGAAATATTTTGACAGGAGAATGATAATGGTTGAGTTGACGTTTCTCGATACAATCTTGCGAATATCGACAGCCGCGGTCTGCGGCGGCCTTATCGGAATAGAGCGAGGCAGAAAGCACCGTCCCGCGGGATTCCGTACATATATGATAGTTTGTATGGGCGCGGCGCTTACTATGGTTTTGAGTACATATCTCTGCGCTATGCTGTCGAACGTCTGGTCAGTCGGTCTTAACGACCTCACAAAAACCGACGTTTCGCGTTTCGGAGCGCAGGTAATAAACGGAATAGGCTTCCTTGGCGCGGGTACGATTATCGTAACGGGCCGCCAACAGATAAAGGGAATGACCACCGCGGCAGGTCTTTGGGCATCCGCTTGTATGGGACTCGCCATCGGCGCGGGATTCTATGCCGCGGCTCTTATAGGCTGCACACTCATAATCATAACAATAGTCGTTTTCTCAAAGCTCGAGCATTTTATCCTCGTTCGCTCGAGAAATATGAATATTTACATAGAATTTGAAAATACCGACGATATTGCCGAAATAGTTTCAAGACTTAAGCAGATGGAAGTCCGTATATTCGACGTTGAAATAACCAAGGCAAAATATTCCGAAACAAAGTATCCAAACGCGATAGTTACAATGCAGATACCGAAAAAGACCGCTCATACAGACGTGTTCTCGGTAATTTCGGAAATAGAAACTATTCGCTCTATAGAAGAACTTTAAGGAACAGGTGACTATTTATGTTGGAATGTTTGAATTTTTTAAGAGGAGATAATCTCGACCTGCTTTCAATAACGGTGAGACTCGTTCTCGCTGTCCTGTGCGGCGGAATTATCGGAATAGAAAGAGAAAGAAAAAGACGTCCCGCAGGTTTCCGTACGCATATTCTGATTTGTCTGGGCGCTGCGCTGACTACCCTCACAAGCCAGTATATCGTGCTTGAGCTGAAGCTCTTCACAGACCTCGCAAGACTCGGTGCGCAGGTTATCGCGGGTATAGGCTTTATCGGTGCGGGTACGATTATCGTAACCAAGCGCAGACAGGTAAAGGGACTTACCACTGCCGCAGGTCTTTGGACAACGGCTATTGTCGGTCTTTGCTGCGGAGCGGGATTCTTCGAGGGCGCAGTGTTCGCCACACTTATAATACTACTCGCGGAGCTTGTTTTCGCAAGACTTGAGTATTTTATCGTGTCTAACGCGAAAAGCTTTAATCTCTTCGTCGAGTACTCCGAAAGCTCAAAACTCGCGAATATAGTCGATACAATTAAAAAATCAGGTGCTTACATACTTGATATGGAGGTCACTAAATCTACCGCGGATAATAAAAATCTATGCGCTACCTTCTCTATGAAGCTTCCCCGTAAGCTCTCCCATGAAGGTATTATGACTCTCGTGGCTAAAATCGAGGGCGTAGTTTCAGTTGAGGAATTATAAGATAGGATTATGTGAGGGAAACCTTTTAAGGAAAGGTTTCCCTCACACTCCCTTCCAAACCTTTTTAAACAAAAGGGTTTGGGCTTCCGATTTATCGTAAATTTTAATCTTCGTGGTCTTTTATCTAATGTGGACACCCATCGGACACTTGCGTACCGATGGGTGTCTTTTTATTGTATTCGTTTTGTTAAGACTCTCTATATGAGAAATATTAAATTTAATTAAACCAAATGGGGTAGCTAATCCTTTGCTTTAAAAGGTTTGGAGAAGTCAAGGAGAACCAATGTTTGATGTTTTTGGGCGTTTCCGCCCAAAATGTCGGTGTTTAGCCGACAAATCAAACTTGGCAAAAGGCGTCAGCCTTTTAGACTTTCCTTAAAAGTTCCCCTCGCATAATCTCTATCTATCTTCACATATTTAAGCCTTAACGAATTGAGTACGACGCAGACTGAAGAGAAGCTCATAGCGGCTGAAGCAATCATAGGGGAGATAGATACGCCGACAAAGGTCAAAGCGCCCGCGGCTATAGGAATACAGATAGAATTATAAACCAAAGCCCAGAAAAGGTTCTGCTTGATACATCTCAAAGTAGCCTTTGAGAGTCTTATCGCTCTCACCGCATCCTTTATTGAATTTTTTGAAAGGACGACATCGGCGCAATCTATAGCCACCTCGGTACCCGCGCCTATCGCGATACCTATATCGGCTCTCGCGAGAGCGGGAGCGTCGTTTATACCGTCACCCGCCATAGCGCATCTGCCCTTTTCGGAATACTCCCTTATTATTCTCTCCTTGTCCTCGGGGAGCAATTTTGAATAGTACTCGTCCACACCGCAGCCCTCGGCTATAGCGGCAGCGGTAAGCTCGTTGTCACCCGTGAGCATAACAGTCGCAATTCCCGCGCTCTTAAGCTCTGATATCGCCTCTATGCTGTCCTCGCGAAGCGCGTCGGCTATACCTATAACACCCAATATCTTGCCGTCACGACCGACACAGACCGCTGTTTTTCCCTCGTTTTCAAGCCTTTCCATTGAAGCGAGTATAAATTCCCACTTATCGCACAAAAATCCCTTTGAGCGCAAAAATTCGGGCTTTCCGACGGCGCATACCCCGAGCTCGGTATCCACGGATATACCCATACCCGTCACCGACTCGTAATTTTTTCCCTCTGTCATCGGAATATTTTCAGCTTTAGCCCTCTCGCATACCGCTGCGGCGAGCGGGTGAATCGACATAGCCTCCGCGGCATAAGCCGAGCGAAGCAAATCGCCCTCATCCCCCTCAACGGCTATAAGGTCAGTAACCCTCGGCTTTCCCTCTGTGAGCGTTCCCGTCTTGTCGGTCATAAAATATTTCACCGTACTCAAATTTTCAAGCGCCTCTGCGCTCTTTATCAGTATTCCACCCTCGGCTCCCTTTGCCGTTCCTACCATAACCGCCGTTGGCGTGGCAAGTCCGAGCGCACAGGGACAGGAGATAACCAGAACACTTATAGAATATCTCAAAACATCTGTAATATCCGCACCTACAATTGCCCATATCACCGCTGTGATAACCGATATCAGAATGACGGCGGGAACGAATATCGCGCTTACCTTGTCGGCTATTCTCGATATTCTCGCCTTTGAGGCGGCGGCATCCTCAAGAAGTCCGATTATTCTTGAGAGAGAGGTGTCGGAGCCAACCTTTTCGGTTTTCACCAGAACATATCCAGCGCAAAGCGTACACACCGCGCTCACCTTATCTCCTATGGCTTTTTCCACGGGTATGCTCTCGCCGCTTAACGCCGATTCGTCAACCGAGCCGTGTCCCTCGATTATCTCACCGTCAACAGGTATCGTCTCTCCCTCTCTGACTATTACTGTATCACCGACAGAAATGTCGGAAAGAGATACCGTTATATTCTCACCGTTTCTCTGAACTGTTGCCGTATCAGGAAGCATTTCGGCGAGTTTTCCGACAGCCTCCGACGCCTTCGCTCTCGCTCTGCCCTCAAGTGTTTTTCCCAGAGATACAAGCGTGAGTATCATAGCCGCCGACTCAAAATAGAGGTCGTGAGCGTATTTATGCACAAGCTCCGAATCATTCTCCGCCATACCTATAAATATCATCACCGTGGCGAAAAATCCGTATATAAATGACGCCGACGAGCCTATAGCGATAAGCGAGTCCATATTCGGTGAGAGCTTGAATAAAGCGGAAAATCCATTTCTGAAAAATTTGAAATTTATTATGATAACAGGAAGCGTCAGAACCATCTGCAAAGAGGCAAATACCGCCGCGTTATCCGAGATAAACGACGGCAATGGGAGAGATATCATATGTCCCATCGAAACATACATAAGAAGCGCGGTGATAACAAGCGAATATATAAGCCTTTTTACACCCCTTTTATACTCTGCCTCACTGCTGTTTTTTCTCGATTCCGAGCTTACCTTCTCAAGTCCGTAACCCGCCGACTTGAGAGTTTTCTTCAAATTTGAGAACAGCTTTTCTTCATTTTCACCGTCGTCAACCGTTACCGTTATAGAATTTGTGAGCAGACTAACCGTCACATTCTCTTCTCCGCAAACCTTTTTTGCGGCTCTTTCGACATGAGCCACACAGGCGGCGCAGCTCATTCCCTTGACTCCGTATTTTAATTTCTTCATTTTTCGGCACACCCTTTCGTATATAGAAGTTAGCATTTGCTAACCTACAAATAAACCACATTTTCAAGACACTTAATTTTACCACATAAGCTCGGTTTCCGTCAAGAGAAAAAAGTGATTTATATATAATAAATTTGAAAAATTTTATTGCATTATTTAATATTATATGATATAATATTATTATATATATTAAGTGGGAGTTTAAAACCTTCCAAAATCGAATGGAGGTCGTTTAAAAATGTCATATCTGAACGACATAGCCGCTATATGGGAGATGGTAAAGAAGTCATTTGGCGAAGAAGACAATCTTTCACAGTCGGTTATAGATTTATGGTTTGGCGAACTCAAAATAATTTCTTTTGAAAACAACGAAATAGTCTTCTCCACGGATTCCGAATTCAAGCACAAGATAATAAACGAAAACTACGCCTCGAAGATAAGAAAAAAATTCTCTAATATACTCGGATTTGAAATAGAGGTCAAGGTAGTATTCGACGGTATTCCCGCAGACAAGGAAAAGATAAAAGAGCAGTTTATGGGAAATATTCAAAAGGAACTTGCCGCCGAGGAAGCAGAGGAAAAGAAAAAGATTATAGATTCGCAGAACTATAATTTTGAGTATACCTTTGATAGCTTTATAGTCGGAAACTCAAATAAATTTGCTCACGCCGCCTGTGTTGCCGTGGCTGAACGCCCCGCTATGGACTATAATCCCCTTTTCATTTACGGTCCAAGCGGTCTTGGTAAGACTCACCTGATGAGCGCCGTTGTAAACGAGATAAAGAAAAAGAAAAAGGACCTTCGCGTGGTCTATATAAAGGGAGACGAGTTCACAAATCAGCTTATCGAAAGTCTCGCAAAGCAGGAGATGAACAAGTTCCGCGAAAGATACAGGAGCTGTGATATCCTGCTTATCGACGATATTCAGTTTATCGCGGGAAAGAACTCAACTCAAGAGGAGTTCTTCCACACCTTTAATGCCCTTTTTGAGGAGCATAAGCAGATAATTCTCTCGTCCGACCGTCCGCCCAAGGATATACAGACGCTTGAGGAAAGACTCAAAACAAGATTTGAGTGGGGACTTATCGCGGATATCCAGCCGCCTGACCTTGAGCTCCGAGTCGCGATAATCAAAAAGAAGGCGGAGCAGATTCAGGTCGAGCTCTCCGATGACGTGCTGAATTTTCTTGCGGAGAATCTTCGCTCGAATATCAGACAGATAGAGGGAGCGGTCAAAAAATTGAGCGCCTTGAGCTTTCTCACGGGAAAGAAGATAACTATGGAAACCGCAAAGGGCTGTCTCTCCGAGCTTCTTGGCGGAGCGGAGCCTGTGAATGTGACGGTAGACAAGATATTCACAGCGGTATTCAAAAAATACGGCATCAAAAAGGACGATATTATCGGACAGAAGCGAAATAAGGAGATAGCCGCGGCAAGACACATTTCGATTTATCTCATAAGAGCTATTACAGAAATGTCATTCCCAAATATCGGAAAGATATTCAACCGAGACTACTCAACTATAATCGCAAGTCACGACAAGATTGAGAAAAAGGTTTTTGCCGACCCTGTTTTCAATATTGAGATAACAGAGCTGACAAAGGAGATAACCGGACAGTAAGATATAATCAACAGCTTTTACGCTCACTTTCAAGCCTGTTGAAAAACCTGTTTAAAACAGGTCAGACAAAAAAGGTCATCAAAGCTTCTTTATAGGCTTTTGCGATGTTGAAAGTTTTAAAAGCATATGTTGAAAACACTTTTTCCGACACTTTTTCAGATTTTTCAACAAAAAAGAATCCAAGATTCATATGTTGAAAAAAATGTTAAAAACTTTTTTGCTGAAAAATAGCTCAAAAAGATAATTTTTTTGAGACAAGGACAGCTTTTCAACATTTCGCAAAGGTTTTTATACAGACTTTCACCACTGCTTATTTCAAAAAAATCAACCGATTTTGTGAGCAATAGCAAGGCTTGTACGACTTTTAAACAGTTTCGACATCCCTTACTACTGCTTCTACTGTATTACTTATTATTTATTTATTTATTTTTATTTGCCTGTGGCAAAATTCAAAAAACGAAAAAGGAGAATTAAGATGAAAATTATATTCAACAAATCAACCGTAACCTCGGCAGTAGCGCCCCTGATGTGCGCAGTATCGGGAAAGTCCGTGCTTTCTACCATAGAGGGAATACTCATAGAGGCTAAAATGCCCGACACCTGTATCCTCACGACATATGACCTCGAAAAGGGTGTCAGAACAACTATAGAGGCAAAGGTTATAGAAGAGGGAAAATTCATTATTAACGCGCAGAAGTTCAACCAGACAATAAAGGTTATGAGCGGAGAAGAAATAACCCTTACGGTTGACGATAAGATGTCTGCTTGTATCAGCTGCGGAAAATCCTCTCACAAGATGAGCGCACTTGCGGGTGACGACTTCCCCGCTCTCCCCGAGCTTACGAGCGACAGAAGCTTTGTCACAAATCAGGCGGTTCTCAAGAAGATGCTTTCGCAGGTGTCCTTCGCTATGGCTGTAAACGACCAGAGAATGGTTCTCAACGGCTGCTTCCTCAAGATAGAGGATGATTCGGTTATGGCGGTTGCCTGTGACGGATTCAAGAGCGCAAAGTGCAAGAAGGTAACAGAACTTGCGAATAAGAATACAAACGGAAACGAGCATCTCGATTATTCCTTTATAGTTCCAGTTAAGACCGTAAACGAGCTTAATAAGCTGATATCCGACGATGAGGAAGCGCTCACGCAGATATTTGTTACAAGAAAGCATATCGTATTCTTTATAGGTGAGCTTACATTCTTCTCCCGCCTTATAGACGGAAACTATATTGACTACGAGAGAATAATGATAAGAAATCATAAGATAACGGTTACTGTCGATAAGCAGTCGCTTATCTCGGCGCTTGAGAGAGCCGCGCTTGTTACCGAGGAGAGAATCGAGAGAAGCGTCAGGTCTCACGTCAGACTTGAGGTAGTTGAGGGACTTCTCAAGATATCGGCAACCTCGGCATCAGGCAGCACCTATGACGAGATAGCTGTTGAGCATGACGGTCCCGACCTCGTTATCGCGTTCAATAACAGATTCCTTATAGACAGTATCAGAGCCTGTGACGCGGATACGATAAAAATATCTATGTCCTCCTCTCTCACATCTATAAACATAGAACCCGCAGAGGCTGAAGACGGCAAGGAAGAGATATTTATGATACTTCCCGTAAGAATGAAGGACTGAATCGGCTGATTTAGCTTCGTATAGAAATGTACTGTAAAAATATAAAGGTTCGTAATTTCCGCAATATAACAGAGGCGGATGTAAGCTTTGAGCGAGGTGTGAATATTCTCGTGGGTGAGAATGCCCAAGGGAAAACAAATCTTCTTGAGGCAATATTTTACGCTTCTGTGGGAAAGAGCTTCAGAGCCGCTCATGCCGCGGAGATAATAAGATTCGGCGAGAGTATGGCGGAGATAGATATTGATTTCAACGACGGTGTCAGAGACCAGAATATCAATATGAAAATATTCAGGGACAGACAGAGAAAGGTCGAAAAAAATCACGTCAGAATTGATAAAATGTCGGATATCGTGGGAAGCTTCAGGGCAGTTCTTTTCTGCCCCGAGCACCTCTCGCTCATAAAAGACGGTCCCGCGATGCGAAGAAATTATCTCGATATCGCGATAAGCCGTATATATCCGCTTTATATGAAGGCGCTTCAGAGATACAATTATGTCCTCAAGCAGAGAAATATACTTATTAAAAACGCGGTTTTTGACAGAAAATCCTTTGATTCCACAGTCGAGCTATGGTCTTTGCAGCTCGCCAAGGAAGCGGCGGTTATATCAAAATACAGAGCGGAGTTCGTGAAGAGAGTCGACGGCTGCGCCCGTGAATGCTTCTCGGATATGACGGGTGAGCGTGAAAAGGTTGAGATATCATATATCGGCTCGGCTCACGGTGAACAGGACGAGTATCTCGACACAGCAATGACAGAGGATAAGTATTTTAATCTTCTTACCTCGGCATACGACCGTGAGATATCCGCGGGGGCTACGCTCTGGGGAATTCACAAGGACGATATGGAGATAAAGCTGAACTCAAAACAGGCAAGGCTTTATGCCTCTCAAGGTCAGCAGCGCTCACTTGCTCTGGCACTTAAGATTGCGGAGGGAGATATTTGCTGTGAGGAGTTCGGGGATTATCCCTCGCTGCTCCTTGATGACGTTCTCTCCGAGCTTGATGCCTCAAGGCGTGAATATCTTATAAAAAAGATAGACTCAAAGCAGGTCATTATGACAAGCTGTGAGGAGATAATTGATGACGGAGCTAAAAAAATAAAGGTCGAGAACGGAGTTTATTTTTAAAATGTTTCTTCACGTCGGAAATAACAAAAATATAAGAGAGCGTGACATTATCGGAATATTCGATATGGACAACGCCACAGTCTCGACGGTGACGAGAAAATTTCTCACCGAGGCACAGAAGAAAAACACTGTCGAGAGCGCAAATAACGAAATTCCGAAGTCGTTCGTGATATACCGCGAGGGAGAGAAGATAAATATATGCTTCTCACAGCTCTCAAGCACGGCGCTTTACGGAAGACTTTCATAAAAAATTAAGACAAACATAAACATAAACACAAAAAGGAAAGGTCACGAAAATGGAAAAATTCGAGCATGAATCTTACGACGAAAGTCAAATACAGGTACTTGAAGGGCTTGAGGCGGTAAGAAAGCGTCCCGGAATGTATATAGGAACAACCTCTATAAGAGGTTTGCATCATCTTGTATATGAGATAGTGGACAACTCGATAGACGAGGCTCTTGCGGGTTACTGTTCAAAAATCAAGGTAATAATCAATCCCGACAACAGCGTTACCGTTGAGGATAACGGACGAGGAATACCCACGGGAATCCACCCGAAGCAGGGTATACC
>JAFTHJ010000050.1 GCA_017457465.1 Clostridia bacterium
ATAGAGGTTTCCGAGAAGCGTCGTGAATGCGAAAAGTATCATTGAGACCGTGATAAATACAGGTCCGAATGCTCCAAGTGTGCTTTGCATAGCCGCCTGTATATACGGCGCGCCCGACATCTCCGCACTCGGCTCGATTCCCGAGCACATACACATAAAAGCGGTTGCCGAGCAAACAAGAATTGTGTCTATAAACACCGAAAGTATCTGAACAAGTCCCTGCTTCACGGGGTGTGTCGTTTCCGCCGATGCCGACGCGTTGGGCGCCGAGCCCACACCCGCCTCATTTGAGAAAAGACCTCTCTTTATTCCGTACATCACACAAGAGCCGCCGAATCCGCCGAAGATAGCGCGGAAATCAAACGCCTCGGAGAATATTCTGCCAAATACTGCGGGAAGTGTTCCGACATTGAGCACGATTATCACAAGCGCTACCAGAATATAAGCAATGCCCATCACGGGTACAAGAAGGCTTGTTACCTTAACGACTCGCGAGCCGCCGCCAAAAAGGCAGTAACCGACTATCACGGCAATAACGCCGCCGATTATCCAAGGAGTAATGTCAGCATTATAAAAGCTATACGTCGAGAAGGTCGACTGCAGATTGTAGGACGCAAGCATATTGAAGCCGAAGCCGTATGTAATTATAAGCAATACTGAAAATATAATAGCCAGAGGGCGGCAGCCAAGCGCCGTCTCTATGTAATAAGCAGGACCGCCGTAGCATCCGTCGGGACCCCTCTTCTTATATATCTGCGCCAACGTACTTTCAATAAAAGCCGAGGCTCCGCCGATAATGGCGATTACCCACATCCAGAATACAGAGCCGAAGCCGCCAAGACAGAGCGCCGTGGAAACGCCTATTATATTTCCAGTTCCCACGCGAGAGGCGGTCGATACCATAAGAGCCTGAAAGGAGGATACCTTTTTCTCTCCGTTCTGACTGTCGGGCTTTTCTCCGATCACACGCAGCTGCTCACCGAACATTCTGAACTGAACGAACCTTGAGCGCAGAGTGAAGAACAACCCTCCGCCCACAAGCAAAATTATCAGAATATAGCTATACAGCGCATCATTTACAAGCGCAATTATTTTTTCAAGCATACTCCACTCTCCCCAAAAATATCTTACCTATAAATTATACCCCATAAGGATAATATTGTCAACCGAAAATTAAAAAGCGGCTATCTGTCCGATAGCCGCTTTTTGTTTTATTTACGGAAGAATCCAGATTATCATTTCTGTCTCGCCGCGGTTTGCAAAGGCGAAATAAGGAACGAAATGAAGCTCATGCTCAACCTTGTTTGCTCCGCGTCTCACATAAAGCGCGTTGTCAAACACCTTTGCGTCTCGTCTCCAGCCTGTAGCCTTAAGCGTGGGAAGTCCGCAGAAGGAACAATCCTCACTCTCTATCGGCTTCGAGAGGTCGATATGAATATCGCGAAGGTCGGCACCGTTATCAACACCCTCAAGGCAGTATACCACGGGACCGCGCTTGATAGCAACTCTTCCCGAGTCATCCTGAACGTGAGGCGAGGTTTCAATAGCATAAGGAGTCATATCAAAGTCAAGCTCTATTTCGCCCGAGGGGAGATAAATATATCCCTTTTCGGGTACGGGATTTTCGGTCTTGCCGTTTACCCTGATGCTCCACTTGTCACACCAAGCGGGGATACGGACGGCAACTCTCTCTGTTCCCTCCACCGTAAGCTTAACCGCTCCCTCTACGGGGTATTTCGTTCTCTGGGTTATCTTGACGGTCTTTCCGTTCATATCGAA
>JAFTHJ010000051.1 GCA_017457465.1 Clostridia bacterium
ATCTCGCCGTAAACGAATGATACCTGCTTTATCGTGATGTCTATACCGTCGTAGTTTGCCTTGAAGGTCATTGATATGGCATCTCTTGATGCCACCTGAAGCTCTGTCTTTTCAAGCAGCTCGTATCCCTTGACCGACTTCGCGTATTCCTCCTCGCATTGCGCGATATAATCGGCAGTTCCCATACTTTCGTTTGGAGAATAGGATGTGACGGTCACGTTGGAACGCTCACTTTCGGGATAGTAAGCCTCTGATTTTCCGCTCTCGGGATTGCATATCCACGAGGTGGGTACGTAGAGTCTGTATTCAAGCTTATCTCCCGATGCTATCTTCATTCCCTCGGGAGTCTTTTTGTCGGTTACCGTGTCGTTATCAGGCTCTGTTTTTTCGCAAAGCACGAATTCCTCAATTACCGAATCGACTATGCCAGAATAACCTTCCAAGGTCGCGGTGGGAATATAGAAATTGAGAGAGACTATATATTCGCCGTACTTGGCAGAGAGCTGTGTGCAGGTGTAATCAACGCCGTCAATACTCGCGGTATAGACCATTTTGAGGGCGTCTACACCCGAGAGAACAGATGAGTCTATCGACTTCAGCTCGAAAAGCTCAAGTGAGTCGGCATAGCCCTCGGCACAGTAATTCATATATTTCTCAAGCGAAAGAGTATCATCGTCGGGCGTGGAATAACGCGCCGAGATTATTAGCTTCTCGGGAACATATGAGAAGGCGCTTGATATACCGCTGTCGGTATTGAGGGACATCTCCTCGGGGACATAAAGCTTGAAGGGTTCACCCTCTATCGACGCGAGTTTCATTCCCTCGGGCGCTTTTTCTCCCCCCGCACAGGCAGTGAGGAACATAACGCACATTATTATGGCTGCCGCAAGGGCAGTGAATTTTTTCATTTTATCGAATGCCTTTCTTTTGGACGTTAAAAATAATTATAGCAGATATTTGTTTCTATATCAAGAGATATTTGTTAATTTTTGTTTGCTTAAAAGCTATTTACGAGCGCCTTGAAGCGATTTCCGCGCGCCTCGAAGTTCTTGAAGGCATCAAAACTTGCACAGGCGGGGGAGAGCAGAACACTCTCTCCGCTTACCGCTACCGCTCTTGCCTCGGCTACGGCATCGGCAAAATCGGGCTTCTCAATTACCGTAAGTATCTCGGGGGAATATCTTTCACAGTCAAGCAGGGCTTTCTTTATTTTCTCGGCGGTTGCTCCCGTGAGTATCACACATCTTGCCGAGCCGCAGAGCGCTTCCGCCAGAGTGTCGAACGGGATATTTTTGTCGTATCCGCCGCAGATTACCACCTTTGCCCCCGCAAGAGCGGAGAGCGCGGCGGCGGTGCGGGTGGGACTCGAGTCTATCGAGCTATTGTAATATCTCACTCCGTCAAGCTCACGGACAAATTCAAGGCGATGCTCAACTCCGCCGAAGGTCTTTGCAACCTCCGTATATATATCCTTGTCAACAAGACCGTATGTAAGCGCTATCGCCGTCATATAATTTTCGACGTTGTGAGTGCCGGGGAGCTTGATATCCGAGACGGACAAAACAGCTTTCTCTGAACCTCCGTCCGAATAAAATATCTCGCCGTCACGAATAAATATCGCTCCCACATTTTTGCCCGAAAGTGAGAATTCGGCAAAGGATTTTTTCTTTGACGAGAAAAGAAGAATGTTATTCTGTCTCTCTTGCGCAATCCGAGCGGTTATAGCGTTTTCAGCGTTAAGCACGAGGAGTGTATCCTCACCAAAAACATTTTTCTTTGCCTGAATATATTCCTCCATATCAATATGCCAGTTGAGGTGGTTCGGCGTTACATTGGTTATCGCCGCACGGCTGGGAGAAAAGTCGGCTGTCATGAGCTGAAAGCTTGAAAGCTCAAGCACCGCAAAGTCGCGCTCTGTCATCTCGGCGTATTCGGAAAGCAGGGGCTTACCAATATTGCCGCCAATATAGGCATTGCCCGAGCTGCTTCGCTCAAGCTGCTTTTTCATAAATAGATGTGTGAGCGTTGTTGTGGTCGTTTTGCCGTCGCTTCCTGTTATTGCGAGGATATTCGCTTTTGTGAGCGAGAGGAAAAGCTCCATTTCGGATGTGAGAAGAGCGCCGTTTTTTATCGCTTCGGGAATCGAACCCGCATCGGGACGGATTCCGGGGGAACGGAAGATTACATCGGTGTCCATGCCGTCGAGATAGCGCTCTCCGAGTATAAAACTCACACCCGCCGCTTCCGCTCTGTCACATATTTCGCCAAGCTCGGCTCGGCTCTTTTTGTCACGCACGGTTACTCTCGCGCCCAAAGTTATAAGCATATCTATCAGCGGAAGATTGGAGATTCCGAGTCCGAGAATGTCACATCTTTTTCCGCACAGATTATTTATATCAGTTATCTTTTTCAAGGTAAAATACCGCCTTACATTATTTACACTAACATTATATACTCAAAATGGGTGTAATGCAAGTAAATTTATGCCGTTTTTGTGAAAATAATTGAAATTTCCTATTTTCAAAAGCGATTTTTTTTGGTATAATATAAGTTAAGTTAAACTTTGATACATAAAGAGGTTGAAAATGTCTGTTGAAAAAGTAAGAGAATATCTCTCGGCGTACGGAGCTTCTGACAGAATACGGGAATTTGACGTTTCCAGCGCAACCGTAGACCTTGCCGCGGCGGCACTCGGAACCGACGGAGCGAGAATCGCGAAAACGCTCTCATTTGCAAAAAAGGACGGCGGGTGTATGCTTATCGTCTGCGCGGGAGATTACAAGATAGATAACAGAAAATTCAAGGATAAATTCGGATTCAAGGCGACTATGCTTTCGCACGAGGACGCTCTTGCTATGACAGGACACGCCGTTGGCGGAGTATGCCCATTTGCGCTCCCCGTGGGAGTTGAGGTATATCTCGATATATCGATGAAGCGGTTTGATACCGTATTTCCCGCCGCAGGTTCGTCAAATAGCGCGATAGAGCTTACTTGCGACGAGCTTTTTGAATTCTCACAAGCCATCTCCTGGGAGGACCTCTGTAAGCCGAGAGAGTGAGATTCCTTTTTGCTTACTGCTTTTATTTGGAGAGTAAGATTTTGAATTTAAGTGTAATATAGTAGCCAATGTTTTCTTTTTGC
>JAFTHJ010000052.1 GCA_017457465.1 Clostridia bacterium
CGTGGACGTCCACGGTTCTGGAGTCTCCCAGATAGTCGAAGCCCCATACCGTGTCGAGAAGCTGGTCTCTGGTGAAAACTCTGTTGTAGTTTGACGCGAGGAAGTAAAGCAGCTCAAGCTCCTTCGGAGGCACGTCAACGGGCTTACCGTTGAGCTTCAGCTCGTATTTCTGGAGGCTTATCTCGATATTCTCAAATTTGATTACCTCGTTGTCGTTCTGCGTGGTATGAGCCTGATAGCGGCGAAGCACAGTCTTGACTCTCGCGCTCAACTCCTTCATATCGAAGGGCTTTACGACGAAGTCGTCTGCTCCGAGCTCGAGTCCGAGAACCTTGTCAAATACCTCTCCCTTGGCGGTTATCATAATTATCGGCTTTGCCGACATTTCGCGAATTTCGCGGCATACCTGCCAACCGTCCTTTTTGGGAAGCATAATGTCGAGCAGGACGAGGTCGGGCTCATAAAGCTTGAAATAGTTGAGTCCCTCAACTCCGTCGTTCGCGGTTTTTATTTCGTAACCCTCGTTTTCAAAATAAATCTTCAACAGGTCACAGATGTTAGCGTCATCGTCGATAACAAGAATTTTGGTATCCAGCATTTTTATTCTCCTTTCAGATTGAAGAAAAAATATATATCAGACTGTTATACTCTCAAATGAAAAATATATGATACAATTAAGCAAAAATTGCCATATACATTATAACATATATTTCAATATTTTGCAAGAATTTTTAAAATATTTCCAACTTAACAACACATATTTCTCGGAAATTTAATCAAATTGTAATATTTTGAGGCTTTTTGTCGCTGTTACAGGACAAAAGTTGTTATTTCAGCGCTTTTACCCTTTCGTGATAGCGCTCCTCAAATTCGGCGTTGTTGGCGTTCAATATCGGCATACAGCGTCCGTTTGCCACCACAAAATGGTCTATAAGCTTACAGTCAAAATATTTGAAGGTCTCTCGAATCCGCATTGTACAGTCGATATCCTCCCCCGATGGAATGGCAACTCCGTTCGGATGATTATGCGCGATTATCGCGAACGAGGAATTGTTTCGCACAACGCTCTGCAATATTCCCTTGACCTTTGCCTCAACGGCGCCATCTCCGCCTATCGCTATCCTCTCGCAGCCTATTACTCTGAATGAGCTGTTAAGGCATATGGCGTAAAGCTTTTCCTCGCTTTCGTTTTCGAAAAGCGCCATAAGATATTTACTTACGTCGTTGTATGAACCGAGCTTTGTCCGTTTATCTCGCTTGGGCGCGGAGTTTCTGTTCATTATCGCTGATACGAGCTTGATAAAGAACGCCGTGCCGCCGCCAATGCCCTCTACCTTACAAATCTCGTCAAAATCGGCATCGAACACACCTCGGAGTGAGCCGAATTTGTTTATAAGCTCGTGTGCCAACTCGTTAGTATTTTTTCTCGCTATCGGAAAAAACAAAAGCATTTCGAGGAGCTCGTGGTCCTCGAAGAAATCGGCGCCGTGCGCTTCGAATTTATCTCTCATTCTTTTTCTGTGTCCGTCGTGCATATATTCCCCCAAAAGTATATATAGGAATATTTTACCATTAAATTCCGATTATGTCAACAAAACCGTATAACACCGCTCATCCCTTTTTATTCCTTGCATATATTTATCTCTTTTACCGACACTATTACTGACGGTTTGAACCGTTATAAGGAGGAATCGGCAATGCTAATGGACAGAATTGCGCTTATAATCACAATCATCGGCGCTCTCAACTGGGGAAGCATAGGTCTTTTCAAGTTTGATATCGTTGCATGGCTGTGCGGAGGACAGGGCTCCCTTGTCAGCCGTATAATATACACGGTAGTCGCTTTGGCGGGAATTTGGTGTATCTCCCTCATTTTCCGTGCCAGAGAGAGATTTGAATCTATCGACGAATAATTTTTGAAGCCACCGATTCACGGTGGCTTCTTTCGCGTAAAAAAGAAATATTCTTGTTCTATTTCAATACTATTTCTACTATTTTCCTGCTTTTTTTCAATTTGCGGTTGACTTTTTCGGCGTGTTAAATTAGAATAGTTACAGGCTATAGGGCTATTATTTTTACGGAGGATAATTATATGAATTCAATTCCGAGACCTGAATATCCGCGCCCTGAATTTGTCAGAGGCGAGTGGATAAATCTCAACGGCGAATGGCAGTTTGAAAAGGACACCGGTATCAGCGGAAGGGCAAGAGGACTTCACAAAGCAGAGTCTCTTTGCGAGAAAATTACAGTTCCTTTCTGTATGGAAAGTGAGCTTTCGGGTGTTGGCTACAAGGATTTTTGCGAGTGCGTATGGTATAAAAGGGAGATAGACATTCCCGCCGCGTGGCTTGAAAAGAACAAGCGCGTGATTCTGCATATCGGCGCGTGTGATTACAAGACAGAGCTGTTTATCAACGGCGAGTATGTCGGCGTCCATTTTGGCGGTTCGGTTGCTTTTTCTTTTGATATAACGAAACATATTTCGGCGGGTAAGAATATTGTAACCATATCCGCGCAGGATTACACTCGCTCTCAAAATCAGCCTCTCGGTAAGCAGAGCGAACGATATGAGTCTTACGGCTGTTTCTACACCCGTACGACGGGAATTTGGCAGACTGTATGGCTTGAAAATCTGCCCGAGTCCTACATAGTCGGAGCTAAATATTATCCCAATATAGAGGACTCAACGCTGACCGCGGTTGTGACCGCGAAGCTCGGCGAGGGCAAGAAGGTAAAGGCGGAGGCGTTCTTTGGCGGCAAGTTGGTCGGCGCTGACACGGCGACTGTTTGCGGAGGCACCGCTATGCTCAAGATAAAGCTGAATGAGCTTCATCTGTGGGATATCGGCAAGGGAGAGCTTTACGACCTGAAGCTGACTATGGGTGAGGACAGTGTTGACAGTTATTTCGGAATGAGAAATGTATCTGTAAGCGACGACGGCGCAATCGTTCTGAACGGAAGAAAGATATTCCAGAGACTCGTGCTCGACCAGGGCTTCTATCCCGACGGAATTTGGACAGCTTCCTGCGAGGACGAGCTTATAAACGACATCAAGCGTTCTATCGCGATGGGCTTTGACGGCGCGAGACTTCACCAGAAGGTCTTTGAGCCTCGCTTCCTTTACCATTGCGATAAGTTGGGCTATATCGTCTGGGGTGAGCACGGAAACTGGGGACTTGACATATCCCGAGCAAACGCTTACAAGGCGTTCTTCCCCGAGTGGAGCGAGATAGTCGAGAGAGATTTCAACCACCCGGCTATAATCGGTTGGTGTTCGCTCAACGAGACTAAAGCTAATCAGGACAACGAGTTTGTGCGTCAGGTTTATGAGCTGACAAAGAGGCTTGACCCCACCCGTCCCGCGATAGATACCTCGGGCTGGTTGCATGTTAAGGGTGTTGGCGATATGATGGACTGGCACGATTATGACCAGAACCCCGAGACCTTCAAGGCTCGCTATGAGGCGGTCGCGAGAGGAGAGGATGTTCTCGTGTATGCTCACAGACCTCGTGTTTTCCCGATTTTTGCTACCTTTGTGAGCGAGTACGGCGGAATAAAGTGGGATGTAAACTCCAATCTTGGCAACGCGTGGGGTTACGGCGACGCGCCCAAGACCGAGGAGGAATTCAAGGAGAGATTCAAGGGACTTACCGAGGCTCTCTTGTTCAACAAGTTTATGACAGGTCTGTGTTATACCCAGCTCACCGATGTCGAGCAGGAGACCAACGGACTTTATACTTACGACAGACAGCCTAAATTCGACCCCGAGTTCTTCAGAAGCGTTCTTCAGCAAAAAGCCGCTTGTGAGGAGTAAGGAGAGAACGCGGGGATGCGGTTATGTGGGGAAACCTTTTAAGGAAAGGTTTCCCCACACCCTTTCCAAACCTTTCAAGCTGGGATTGGCTAACCCATTTAGTTCGGCTGATTTCAACGAACATTTGTCTACCCGTGATTTAATTTAATAAGTCGGTCAGACTTTCATAAATAAAAAACAATCTCCCATTGGTGTTAAACCAATGGGAGATATTTCATTTTAGTTGTTATCGTCGTCGCGCTTTCCCTCGGGACCGATATTTTCGGACTCGTCGGTTGCTTCCTTTTCGGATTCGTCCGCGCTGGCGGCGTTATCCTCGGTTGCATTCTCCGCGTTTGCTTCGGCGGCTTCCTTTTCAAGGCGCTCACGCTCAAGCTGACGGCGGCGCTCGTCGTTTTCCTCACGGCTGCGGCGCTTCTTCGCCTCTGTCATTTCCTCAAGCTCCTCAAATGTGGGGGTCCCCTCCATTGCCGCCTTGAACTGCTCACCGTCCATTATCTCGTTCTTGAGCAGGAACTCGGCAACAAAGTGAAGCTTATCCATATTTTCATTCAACAGAGTTTTCGCCTTGTTGTATGCCTCGGAGATTATATCGTGTATCTCGCTGTCTATCTTTGCCGCTACCTCCTCGGAGTAATCCTGTGAGCTGGAGAAATCTCTGCCGAGGAATACCTCGCTGTGTCCCGAGCCGAAGCGGCTGGGACCGAGCAGCTCACTCATTCCGAGCTGTGTTACCATTCTCTTGGCGATATCTGTAGCGCGTTCGATATCATTCGAGGCTCCGCCCGATATATCGCCGAAGATTATCTCCTCCGCGGCGCGTCCGCCGAGAAGCATAACTATCTTTTCCTTAAGCTCCTGCTTATAGACGCTGAACTTATCCTCCGCGGGGGGATTGAGCGTATATCCGAGAGCGTTTCCGCTGGGGATAATGGATATCTGCTGAACGGCATCCATAGTGGGGAGTATATGCGCGAGAATCGCGTGTCCCGCCTCGTGATAAGCGGTGTTGCGCTTTTCTCTTTCTTTCATTGTTCTGGACTTCTTCTTGGGACCTGCTATGACCTTGATAAAGGCGTCCTCGAGGTCATCCATACCGATGAGCGACTTGCCGCGTCTTGAAGCGAGAAGAGCCGCCTCGTTGAGCAGGTTCGCGAGGTCTGCTCCCGTAAATCCTGCCGTTGTTTTAGCTATCTTCGCGAGGTCAACGCTATCCTCAAGGGGTTTATTCTTGGCGTGAACCTTGAGAATTTCCTCACGTCCCTTGATGTCTGGGTAGTTGACTGTTATCTGACGGTCAAAGCGTCCGGGGCGGAGAAGGGCGGGGTCGAGAATATCGGGGCGGTTTGTTGCCGCTATCACGATTATTCCCTCGTGAGAGCCGAAGCCGTCCATCTCGACGAGAAGCTGGTTGAGCGTCTGCTCACGCTCGTCGTGTCCGCCGCCGAGACCTGCGCCTCTGTGGCGTCCTACCGCGTCTATCTCATCTATGAAGATTATCGAAGCGGGTGCCTTACGTGCGTTCTCAAAGAGGTCGCGCACACGCGATGCTCCCACACCGACGTACATTTCAACGAAATCAGAGCCCGAAATCGAGAAGAAGGGAACTCCCGCTTCTCCCGCGACAGCCTTTGCGAGTAATGTCTTACCCGTACCGGGAGGGCCTACGAGAAGCACTCCGTGCGGTATCTTCGCGCCGAGCTTGGCATATCTTGTGGGGTCCTTGAGGAATTCAACGACCTCTTGCAGCTCCTCTTTTTCCTCGTCTGCTCCCGCGACGTCCTTAAAGAGAACCTTATTCTTATCGTCAGTGGGCATTTTGACTCTCGCCTTGCCGAAGGAATTTATCTTTCCGCCGGGGCCGCCGCCACCGCTGACCTGCTTGGAGAATACTATCCATACCACTATCATCAGTACGATGACAATAACATAGGGCAGGAAAGCAACCCACCACGGAACAGAGGTCTGGGGCTCAAAGTCAAATTTTTCTATATTTGTATCTGCCGAGTCCTTGATATAGTACTTCTCACACTCCGCGCGAAAATCCTCGAGATTGCGGAGCTGATAGCCTATAGTTTTTGTGTCGTTGGTTATATCGCCGTCTTCGTCGTAATTCAGATTTCCGTCGGAGTCGAGAGCGTATACCTTCATTGTAAGATAATCGTCCTTATCGACCGAAAACTCAAGGACGGCGTCTTTTTCAAAGTAGTGGATAACGTCACTGTACTGCACAGGCTCTGTTTCGTCTTTATTCAGCACCAGAGCGATGACGCCGAAAACTATCACTATCATCACGACGTAGGTGAGCAGTACCTTCAAATTGCTTTTTTTCATTTAACAAATAGCCTTTCTTGGAATTTATACTGTGATAACGGTCAGAGAAGACCGAATTCTATACGAAGGTGAGCGGAGTCGTTTTTTTTAGGTGAGCAGCTGTCGCAAACACCCATAAA